>JBAQEN010000426.1:0-4898 GCA_049286765.1 Methylococcaceae bacterium | reverse complement strand
CCTGTTGGCCGATGTTATTACAGGCGTGAAATTCGTCAACGGAATTAAACAAACTGAGGACCAAAAACAGGACGCCGCTTGAATCTCTGTACACCAGATTTGACTATAGCTCTTTAAAGACTCATTCTCCTTAAAGAACCGGGATCAGAATTGTTTAACCGAAACCTTAATTTTTAAGACAAATTTAATTAAATTTGATTCCAGCACTTGAGACAATCTATAAAACAACGATTACCTCGCTACCCATATCAATACATATGATATTCATTTTTAACTCTTTTCGATTATTTTGCTATTATGATAATTTTATGCCATTTGCGTCATTCGGCTGTACTTGCGGGGGCAGCGCCCATGCGTATAATAAGATAAAACTTTAGCTATTCTGCTAAACAGAAACGTGCAAATCTACAAACAAACTCAATACTCGCCGGTGGCTCAGTTCCTCGGTTAATGACTAAATCCCATGCAGCATTTGCTTATCAAGAATCCAGTGTTAAAGAGAGGGTTTTAATATAACAAGGGTGGACAACCCCTTACTGCCCACTTCTTCAGTCTCATTATGGTGAGCAAAACGACCTGCTCATCCTACGAAAAATCATCTCTAAGGAGTTCGACATGCTAGAAAACTACCGTAAACATGTAGAAGATCGCGCCGCCGATGGCGTTGTACCCAAACCGCTTAATGCAGAGCAGATGTCTGCTTTGGTTGAATTAATTAAACAACCGCCGGCGGACGAAGAAGAATTTATTTTGGACTTGCTTGTCAATCACGTTCCGGCAGGTGTTGATGAAGCAGCGTACATTAAGGCAGGCTTTTTAGCAGCCATAGCGAAAGGTGAAGTCAACTCACCTATTTTAAATGCCGCCGATGCGACAGAATTATTAGGCACCATGTTAGGCGGTTATAACGTTGCACCATTAATAAATTTATTAGACAACCCTGTCCTGGCGCCTATTGCAGTCAAGGGATTGGCGCATACCTTATTGATCTTTGATGCATTTCATGATGTACAAGAAAAAGCCGATGCAGGAAATGCTTTTGCCAGACAGGTCATTCAGTCCTGGGCTGCTGCCGAATGGTTTACCCGCAAGCCGCAAGTGCCTGAAAAACTTACAGTAACGGTCTTTAAAGTAACAGGTGAAACTAATACCGATGATTTGTCACCTGCGCCTGACGCATGGTCCAGACCCGATATACCACTCCATGCCAAAGCCATGCTAAAAATGCCTCGTGAGGGCATCACTAATGCGGAAAAACAAATAAATGAGCTGAAAACTAAAGGTTTTCCCGTGGCTTATGTCGGCGATGTTGTGGGTACCGGGTCATCGCGAAAATCTGCGACCAATTCCGTTTTATGGTATTTGGGCAATGATATCCCGTTTATTCCAAACAAGCGTGAAGGGGGTGTCTGTATCGGCGGTAAAATCGCGCCTATTTTCTTCAACACAATGGAAGATTCAGGCGCATTACCTTTCGAATGTGATGTTACAGGGATGGCTATGGGTGATGTCATCGATATCTATGTGTATGACGGAGTCGTCAAGCGTCATGACAGCGATGAAGTGCTCTGTAAATTTGAATTAAAAACCGATATTATCCTTGATGAAGTTCGCGCAGGAGGCCGTATTCCCTTAATTATTGGACGAAGCTTGACAGACCGTGCGCGTAAGGCATCAGGTATGGCTGCCTCCACGGTTTTTCGCCGTCCAATCGACGCTAAAGTCATTGCTAAGGGTTTTACGCTAGCGCAAAAAATAGTTGGCAAAGCCTGTGGCGTTGCGGGGGTTAGACCCAATACCTATTGTGAACCGCATATGACTACTGTCGGTTCCCAGGATACGACTGGACCAATGACCCGGGATGAATTAAAAGACTTGGCCTGCTTGGGTTTTTCTGCGGATCTGGTGTTGCAATCCTTTTGTCATACCGCAGCCTATCCCAAGCCTGTTGATGTCACTATGCAGCATACGCTACCGGATTTTATTATGAATCGTGGCGGAGTCTCATTACGTCCTGGTGATGGTATTATTCATTCCTGGTTAAACCGCATGTTATTGCCCGATACAGTCGGCACAGGCGGCGATTCGCATACCCGTTTTCCAATAGGAATTTCCTTTCCGGCTGGTTCCGGGCTGGTTGCATTTGCAGCGGCTACCGGTGTCATGCCGCTGGACATGCCGGAATCGGTATTGGTCCGTTTTAAAGGTGAAATGCAGCCAGGTATTACCTTACGCGACATGGTAAATGCCATTCCTTATGCAGCACTAAAACGCGGCTTGCTAACGATTGATAAAAAAGGCAAAAAAAATGTGTTTTCAGGCCGTATTCTGGAAATTGAAGGTTTACCTGACCTGAAAGTTGAACAGGCCTTTGAATTATCCGACGCCTCGGCGGAGCGTTCTGCCGGCGGTTGTACGATTCGTTTGAATGAAGCGCCCATACGTGAATATTTGAGTTCAAATATCACGCTGCTGAAATGGATGATTACTGAAGGTTATGGTGATGCACGTACTCTCGAACGTCGAATCAAGGGCATGGAAGAATGGCTGGACAATCCGGTATTGCTTGAACCCGATAATGATGCCAAGTACTTTGAAGTCATCGAAATTAATATGAGTGAAATCAAGGAGCCATTGCTAGCGTGTCCAAATGACCCCGATGATATAAAAACTCTTTCAGACGTGGCTGGAACTAAAATCGACGAAGTATTTCTAGGTTCCTGCATGACCAATATTGGTCATTTCCGTGCTGCAGGTAAATTACTGGAGCAACAGAAAGGTGAATTACCAACCCGTCTATGGGTGGCTCCACCTACCAAAATGGACCAAAAACAATTAACCGAAGAAGGCTATTACAGTACCTTTGGCAAAGCCGGCGCCAGAATGGAAATGCCCGGATGCTCATTATGTATGGGAAATCAGGCACGCGTAGCTGAAAATTCTACCGTGGTTTCTACCTCAACCCGTAATTTCCCTAACCGTCTGGGTAACGGCGCCAATGTGTTTTTGTCCTCCGCCGAACTGGCGGCAGTATGTTCCATTTTGGGTAAGATTCCAACCTTTGATGAATATATGAATTATGCTGGACAGATCAGCAAAACAGCCGATGATACTTATCGTTATCTGAATTTTAATCAGATGGATAGTTATCAGCAAAAAGCCGAGAATGTGGCACCGGTTTAAGAAAGAAACAACAACCGCCTTACTTGCTACATACAGCACGAAGGACACGAATTTTATATTTTTTCGTGCCCTTCCTGGTGACAACAAAAATCAATGTTCTTTTATTTTTGATAAAAGTTTTGCCGCTAGTATTTATGCCCAAAAAACCACCCGCATTTAAAACATCGCTGTCGTTCCAGAACCGGACAATAGCCTATTATTATAGCCAGATTGAGCAACAGAAACGGGTTTTGCAGTGTATTCAGGCGGTTTTACCTGAGACATTAGCTAAACAAGCAAAGCATTGCCTAATAAAAGACAAAAGATTGCTGATTTATACAGATTCAGCAGTATGGGCTTCGCAACTGCGATTTTATAATAGTGCTATTCTTGCCGCTATCCCGCCGCTAACAAGAACATCAGTTGAGATTATGCAGGTTAGGATTATCGCTGAGCGAACAGGACATAACTTAATATCTGTACGTAAAGCAAATATACCTTCTGAAGAAAAAATAGCGATTATCCGCAATGACAGCCTTTATATTAATGATGATCAATTGAAACTAGCGTTATTAAGGCTAAGTGCAACATTGGAACGGCACTCCGGTAATACTTGAAAGTTTAATCAGCGGCTCTTAGGGTTTGTGCGGAACGCATAAAAGAAATCGGTGCTTCGTCCTCATCAGAAAAAGAAACCATTTCCCATGCATCCTTATCATTCAATAACGTGCGGAGTAATTTATTATTTAATCCGTGTCCTGATTTATACCCTGTGAAAGCACCTATCAAACTATGTCCCAACAGATACAGGTCACCAATCGCATCAAGAATCTTATGTTTAACAAATTCATCCACGCAACGTAGTCCGTCTTCATTAAGAATTTTGTCATCATCAACTACAATAGCATTATCAAGGCTTCCGCCTAAAGCCAGATTATTTTGCCGCAGCATTTCGATATCTTTCATGAAGCCAAAAGTTCTCGCTCGACTTACTTCCTTGACAAATGTAGTTGATGAAAAATCCATAGTTGCAGTTTTTACATTCTCTCCAAAAGCGGGGTGTTCAAAATCAATCGTAAAAGTAACTTTAAATCCCTCAAATGGATCAAAGGCAGCCCATTTATCGCCCTCTTCAACTCTAATACTGCGCTTAATTCGAATATACTGTTTTGGACAATCTTGCTCCTCGACTCCAGCCGACTGTAGCAAAAACACAAAAGGCCCGGCGCTGCCGTCCATGATCGGAACTTCTGCCGCACTAACATCGATGATGGCGTTGTCTATGCCTAATCCAGCAAATGCGGAAAGTAAATGTTCTACGGTTGAGATTTTTACATCGCCTGCAACCAGCGTCGTTGACAGCACTGTTTCGCCAACATTATCCGGCGTTGCCTGAATGGTAACTGGTTCATCCAAATCGACCCGGCGAAACCTGATCCCCGTGTTTGGTTCGGCCGGACGTAAAGTTAAAAATACTTTATCGCCCGTATGTAGACCTACGCCTGTCGCTCTGATGGTATTTTTTAAAGTTCGCTGTTTAATCATAAATAAATAACGTCGAATATAAGGATGGGCAAAGCGTCTAATTTTAACACAATAGGACCCAAAAGCAGAGTTTGAATCTATATTTGTGTTATGGGAACCTCTATTAATTGAAATTAAAGTCACCCAATAGCAATTTGGCTTATTTTTTTCGACTTTATTTCAAAATCAGGGTGTATTTCGGTGGTTTGAAG
>JBAQEN010000425.1:0-6258 GCA_049286765.1 Methylococcaceae bacterium | reverse complement strand
ATTCAGGTGCACTGTCAAATCCCTGTAATTGGTTGACCAGTTGTTTGATTTTGCCGGATGCTTTGCCTGGTAGTTGCGTAGACTCTTTATATTCGGTCTGAGTAAGAGTGCCGGTGTTGTATTCGGTGTAAGAGGTTATTTTATATTCAACACGCTTATCGGGATTTTCCGAGGTAATGAGTTGATAGTTGGCGTTCCGGTTTAAAGGCAAGGAATAGTCCGCTGGCATATCCAGTGCAAAAACCCATTTTTTAGCCTGTGGCTCCATCAATAGTGAGTATTGATAAGGGTGTCCTTTAAATACTGGTTTGTCCAAAAATTGCCCGAATTTCAAGTCTGTGACTTGAGTCCAGCGTTTGCCATCGGTACGCGACAATACCGGTCCTCGCCAATAGCGTTGTGCGGGTGGTGGCGTCGCGCCGGTAAATTTCACTCTGAAAACCAGTTCGTCAGACATTCCCAGGTTGCTAATGGAGCCGGGCTCCATGCTGTCGCTCAAGCCTGTTTTGGCTTGCTGTTTATCGTTAAACAACAGCCATCTGGGCGCTTCAATTCGAGGAAACAAAATAAACAAAACAACTGCCATTGGCAGTGCCTGAACAATAATAATAGCTGCGGTTTTTAATGCTGCGCCTGTTTGTGGTTTGATGCTGTTGATACAAACCAATGTCGCTAACAGTACCCAGCAAACAAAAAGAATATAAGCCGCCATAAGCAGGCTTTGTTCATATAAGAACTGTGATGCGGCGACGATAAAAGCCAAATACGTAATCAGATAAAGATCGCGCTCTGATCTAATTTCAAATAATTTGAGCGCCAGGGCAGTGACAAACAAGCGGGTTCCGGCGTCTCGCCCCAGCATGCCTTGATGCTGACTATAAAGCAGAGCCAGACCGCAGACGGTCAGAAAAAAAATAATCAGTTTATTGGGTAGCCAGTGTTGTTTCCAGATGCCGATAAAACGCCAGCTTAACAATAAATAAAAAAAGGCGAAGATGGCCGTTGGAATATTCCTGAAATGCGGTAATGCAATCAGGCCAATAGAGCAGAGCAAAAAAATCAAGTTGTTTTTGTTGCTGCTGGTAATGTTCATGGGGTCAAAACAGCGCGAGTGCTTCCAGACATTTTCGGGTGTGCAATGAGCTGTTGTCAGGCGGTAGTGTTAATCCGGGCAAGGAAAAGCCGTAACGTACGCCGGTACGTTCGGCATCAAGCACCCATCGGCATAACTGGCTTAAGCGTTCTTCAGTATTATGTCCGGGGGTGTGTTCATAATCCAGCCAGATTTCTGTTGAATTTTCTCCACAGTAAACTTTGCTGAACAAACCCTGCCCTTTAGCAAAAGTTTTCCAGTGTATTTGTTTAATAGAATCGCCTGGCTGATATTCCTTCAAACCATAAAAATCATCAGTTCCTTTCTGGCGAAATCCTTGTTGAACTCGTGTTGAAGGCGTTTCCGGAAAAGCCAGTTCCAGCCTGGACGGTTTTGGATAAACCAGCGCTTTAAGATTAAATTGAATGGGTGACCAGGCGCGAAAAAAGCCTAATGGGTAAGTGCTCGAGATCGTCACTGTTCCAGCTGTGTGCCAGCCTCTTCTATGGGTGAGGGAATACAGGGTGACACATGCTTTATTTTGCGCTTTTATTGTAATTCTTTCAGAATTTTGCAGAGCAATCTGCAAATTATAGCGTTCAACATCAATCGGATTGCTGATATTAACCTTAAAGCCCGCTGCTTCGCCGGCAAAAACGGACTTTGTCTGACCTTTTTGTAAAATCAAACCGGCCAAGGATTTGTAGCTGTGTAAAATCGTGATGAAAAAAATACTGGCTAACAGGAAAGCCAGTAAATAAGCCAGGTTATTGTTATAAACAAAGGCAATAAGCAATAACAAGGCAATGAGCAAGGCAAAGTTAAGTCCGCGAAACGTTGGAAGAATAAAAATACGCCGGTGATTCAATAATACCGGCGTATCAGTCGCTTTTTCTCCACGGTAAAAACGACTAAGACGGAAACGTTCTTTTAACGTCATGGTTTCAATGGACCGCTACTTTGGCAAGTATCGGAGCGACTATTGCTGCTGAGTCGTTATTGCCTGATCTTAGCCGATGACCTGCTACAGCAGCTAGTACGGCTTGTATATCTTCAGGAAGGACCATATCACGCTGATCCATAAATGCCCATGCCTTGGCCGCATTGAGCAGCGCCAATCCGGCTCTGGGTGAAAGGCCGTAATGATAGTCCGATGATGTGCGAGTGAAGCTGATTATAGCCTGACAATAGTCAAGCAATGCATTTGAAACATAAACTTCGGTAACTGTGTCCTGCATGCTCAACAGGTGTTCGGTCGGCAGTTTTACGTTAAGGGATTCAATCAGTCTATGCCGGTTTTGACCCTTGAGCAATTGCCTTTCTGCATCATGATCGGGATAACCCAGTTCAAGGCGCATTAAAAATCGATCCAATTGCGACTCTGGCAGCGGGAAAGTACCTATTTGATGGGACGGGTTTTGTGTAGCAATAACAAAAAATGGGTTTGGCAATGGATAGGTTTTTCCTTCAACCGTAACACGCTGCTCTTCCATCGCTTCCAGAAGCGCGCTTTGCGCTTTGGGTGTTGCACGGTTAATTTCATCGGCTAATACCATTTGATTAAAGATGGGACCGTAATGAAATGTAAACTCATGATTTTTGGCGTCAAAAATGGAAGCGCCGATAATGTCCGCAGGTAAAATATCACTGGTGAATTGGATGCGTTGATAATTTAACCCCAGCAATTTTGCTAACGTGTGTGCTAATGTTGTTTTGCCTACGCCAGGAATATCTTCTATCAGTAAATGACCGCGCGCAAGCAAGCAGCATAGCGCCAGACGAATTTTATAGGGTTTGCCAAGAATGATCTGATTGGCTGAATATAAAAGATCGTGTATGTCATTTTGCATAGGGAATGATAGGATGGCCGGGGTGTATGGTGCTTTAGTCTTAGTATAGGGCAAGATGCAAAAATTAAGAGCAACTCAATACAAAGTAAAGAGCAGGAGTATTATGAAAGAATATGAAGAAATCAGGCGGCGTTTGTGTGAGATGCTGGAAGAGCTGGAACTTCGATTGGCCAGGATTACTGTTACTGTCAAACATTCGGATGAGCCTTTGGAAAAGGACTTTGCGGAACAGGCGACGCAAAATGAAAATGATGAAGTGCTGGATTATTTAGGCAACGCAGCCAAAATTGAAATAGCGCAGATCAGACAGGCTATTGCCAGAATAGACACTGACAAATATGGCCTATGTGAGGTTTGCGATAAGCCCATCGGAAAAGAGCGGCTGGAAGTCCTGCCTTATTCTACGATGTGTATAAGGTGCGCAAGTCAAGCTGAACATTGAAATCAAAGTAAGCAAGGCGCCCACTTTGCTCAAGAACTTCCTGATTGAGTGCTGGAAACACGGGGGCTGTTACGGGTTCACGAAAAGGCTTGCAAGTTGCTGCGGCCAGGTTTAATGGGTGGCGGGAGTTAAGCCTTTCTCTCGTTTAATGGCTCCAGCCGCGACGAAGACGTCGTCCCCAGTCTTGTGAATTTTGTAGCGCGATAAACCACTACTTTGAAACCTTCTGAACAGTTACATGAGACATTGGGTTTTCACTCAAAATACTTGCAGTATCGGTTTTAATACAGAATAAGAAATCTTTAGATATTATCAATACCTGATATTCCGATTATGGACCAGTTTTCGAAATCAAGAGCGCCTTCTTCATTGTCGCCATTATCGTAAGTAATTCGACAAGCGTATTTTTTGGCGCCGGTGTCTGATGTATTGCTAGTGATGTTGATTTCAGCGCTAATAAGGTATTGATAATTTCCTAGAGTCCAGGCGTTTAGTGGTTTTTCCGGGAAAGTAATTACCACATCAGGCCCGAGTTTGGATTTAATGTAATTATTACAATGCATGAAAGCTATTCCAGATAAAGGGGTCGAGATAGGTAATTGGCTGGCATGGTCTTTGCTATCAACAAGAAACATATCCGAGGCAGCAATTTTGTAAATATACGGCATGACAACCTTATATTGGCTCAAAAGAAGAGCGGCTAATCCCGCGATAAACAATAAGGTGCGATATTTTTTCATAGAATTCGGGGTAATAATTATAGTAATTTTTTTTAAAGATGAATGGAATTCTAACAGAAATCAAGGTTTTAAGGATAGGGAAATTTAACGGGAAGAGAATGGGCTCAAGAAAATGAAATTGGAGAGTTTTTTTGACTTGACAAGGTTGCTGTAACTGGTAGACTGACAGCTCACTAAATAGACTTGGTGGCACTCTAAACCTGTTTTTTAAGGGGAGGGTGGGAAAAGGGAGTTATACTATAGAGTCCTGGTCAATAGGCCGGGGATTTGTTAATTTTTAGGAGGTAGAAATGGCAGCTACAACTGAATCAGTGAAAGCTGATGCTGCGGAAGCACCGCTGTTAAATAAAAGAAATATGATACTCGGCTCATTGCTGTATATCGTGTTTTACGCATGGGTTCGTTGGTATGAAGGTGTTTATGGATGGTCAGCTGGTCTTGACTCATTTGCACCTGAATTCGAAACATACTGGATGAACTTTCTTTATATTGAGTTTGTTTTGGAAGTCTCCACAGCTGGTATTTTGTGGGGTTATATCTGGAAATCTCGTGACCGTAAAGTGATGTCAATCACTCCAAGAGAAGAGTTGAGAAGACACTTTACACACTGGACTTGGTTGGTAATGTATGCTTGGGCTATTTATTATGGCGCTAGCTATTTTACAGAACAAGATGGCACATGGCATCAAACTATCGTTCGTGATACTGACTTTACTCCAAGTCACATCATTGAATTCTATTTGAGCTATCCTATCTACATCATTACTGGTGGTGCTGCTTTCTTATATGCTAAAACAAGACTACCTACCTATCAACAAGGTTTGTCTTTACAGTATATGGTAGCAGTAGTTGGTCCTTTCATGATTCTGCCAAACGTTGGTTTGAATGAATGGGGCCACACTTTCTGGTTTATGGAAGAATTGTTTGTTGCTCCTTTACACTATGGCTTCGTATTCTTCGGATGGGCTGCTTTGGGTGTATTAGGTGTATTAAACATAGAAGTTCAAGCAATAGCTAAACTTCTGAAAAAAGACTTAGCTTAATTAAATAAGTAAGTTGACTGCATAATAACTATCTCCTCTCTGCTTCGTCTTTTTTCACGACGAAGCAGTAAAATGGAAGATAGTGATTAATAAAAATAATTTAAATCCTTTAGGAGGTAAGCTAATGAGCGCATCTCAATCAGCTGTAAGGTCACGTGCTGAAGCCGTCAAAGTTTCACGTACATTTGACTGGATGATTTGTTTTACATTGTTCTTCGTTATACTTGGCGGTTATCACATTCACTACATGTTGACTGGTGGTGACTGGGATTTCTGGACCGACTGGAAAGATAGACGTCTATGGGTTACTGTAGCTCCAATCGTTTCAATCACTTTCCCTGCCGCTGTTCAAGCAATACTCTGGTATCGCTATCGTCTGCCTTTCGGTGCAGTAATTTGTATATTAGGTCTGCTCTTGGGTGAGTGGGTTAACAGATATTTGAACTTCTGGGGTTGGACATATTTCCCAGTAAATTTCTGCTTCCCATCAAATCTGATGCCAGGCGCTATCGTACTTGATGTTATCTTGATGCTTTCAGGCAGTATGACATTGACCGCGGTTATTGGCGGTTTGGCATGGGGTCTGTTGTTCTATCCAGGTAACTGGCCAATCATTGCGCCTTTACATGTTCCTGTTGAATACAATGGCATGATGATGACACTGGCTGATTTACAAGGTTACCACTATGTTAGAACCGGTACACCTGAGTACATCAGAATGGTTGAAAAAGGTACACTGAGAACTTTCGGTAAAGACGTTGCTCCAGTATCAGCGTTCTTCTCTGGTTTCGTGAGTATCTTAATATACTTCTTGTGGCATTTCTTCGGTAAATGGTTCGGAAGCACCGCTTTCGTTCAACAATCTTAAGAATCGTTTGCAAGAAATTACACATAAAAGACTGGTAGCAATTGATGTATAGAGTTGCCGCTAGATACTCTAAGAACAATAGATTCTCTATTATAGAGGAGGATATATGAAAATATTAAAAGACAAGGTTGCTAAACTATCCTTTGTCGCACTGCTGATCACTATTACAGCAGCGATGTTTTACACACCAACTGCATCTGCTCATGGTGAAAAGTCGCAAGC
>JBAQEN010000424.1:0-7722 GCA_049286765.1 Methylococcaceae bacterium | reverse complement strand
TGAAAGGATCGCCGCCTTTTAATCGGACCACCCGTTTCCCCGCTTTTGCCAGGTCTGCAAGCAGAGTATTGATGGATTCCTGGGGAAGCGTATGTTTTTGCCGTTGCTTGCCCACATAAATTTTTTCTGAGTCCCTGCGTGCTAAATCGAGAATCTCTGGCGAAACCAGATGGTCATAGACAACAACATCGGCTTGTTGCATCAATCGTAAGGCGCGAAAAGTTAATAAGTCCGGGGCGCCGGGACCCGCTCCTATTAGATAGACTTCACCCGGACTAACACTGTCTTTTTGTTTGCTCAGGGCTTGCTGTAATTGTTGCTCAGCTTCCTGTTCATTTCCCGAGAAGATCAGTTCGGCAACAGAACCTTGAAAGATATTTTCCCAGAAAATTCTGCGTTGAGCGGGTTCTTTAATGCATTTTTTAACGTCAATTCTAAATTTTTCTGCAAGATGCGCCAGCCGGCCATAGGCAGGAGGGATGATGCTTTCTATTTTAGCTCTGAGTAATCGGGCTAAAACGGGGGCGGCTCCGCCAGAGGATACTGCTGCTATGATGGGCGATCGATCGATAATGGCTGGAAAGATGAAGCTGCACAATTCGGGGTTATCAACCACATTAACCAATATGTTTTGTTCATCAGCGATTCTGGCAACCAGTTTATTGGTTTCGGCATTATCCGTAGCCGATACTACCAGTCTGAAGCCATGCAGGTCAGCTGGTGCAAAGGATTTTTGCAAAATAGTCAGCTTGTGATCCGTTTGTAAGTCCGATACGGCAGCACTTACCTCTCTGGCTATCACAGTGATATAAGCGCCGGCGCGTATTAGCAGTTCAATCTTGCGTGCCGCAATTTCGCCTGCACCTACAACCAGGCAAGCTTGCTCTTTAAGTTTTACAAAAACGGGAAAATAGTCCATTCCGTTACGATAATTCGTAGATTTATTAGTAAATGGTATTATAAGCAATCTAAAGTTTGGTTGAGTAATTAAAAAACAATGATTGAATTTAACTTGGAAGTCGATGCCAGCGGCTTGCTGTGTCCGTTACCGTTATTGCGTCTGAAAAAAGCCTTGATGGAAATATCCAGTGGCGATGTGGTAAAAGTCATCGCCACCGATCCTGCTGCGCATTTGGATTTTGGAGTTTATATCGACCAGGCAGGTCATCAAATTATTGAGTTTATAAAACTCACGGATACCCAGATTTTTTATATCAGGAAGAAGTAGCCGGCAGTTCAGTGCTACTTATGAAAATGATTTGTCGGACAGGTACCATTCCTTAAACTGATAACCGGCCAATTAGCTGCCTTGGCAAATTGCGCCAGTATTTCATCGGGATCAACAGCAACAGGATGATCTACCAGCTTAAGCAAGGGCAAGTCATTGTGCGAGTCACTATAAAACCAGCTGTCCTGCATGGTTTCGGTTGAGCTTTTTAACCATTCTTCCAATAATTTTACTTTGCCTTCCTGAAAACAGGGAATGCCTTCAAAACCGCCGGTAAATTTACCGTTTGCAAACTCGGGTGTCGTTGCCAGTAAATGTTCAATGCCATAGAGTTCAACAATAGGTTCGGTAACAAATCGATTGGTTGCGGTAATAACCAGTAAGGTATCTCCCCGGTCTCTATGTTTGGCTATTAATTGCTGAGCGGGTTTTAATAATATCGGTGTTATGGCATCCTGGACAAATTGCTTCCGCCATTGATAGAGTTGCTCAGGATCGTTATTGGCCAAGGGTTGCAGAGAAAAGCGCAGAAACTGGGCAATATCCAGCGTACCTTGTTTGTAATCATCGTAGAATTTTGCGTTGGCGCGTTCATAATAATCTTTATCAACAATGCCCTGGTCAACAAGAAATTGCCCCCATAAGTAGTCGCTGTCATCGGCTATCAAAGTATTATCTAAATCAAAAATCGCTAAACTCACATTAAACCCGTCTTTAATAATTAAAAGGACTGTATGCTCTGGTATCTACAGTTTATTTATGGAACAATGGGATCATTACAAACAACCCTGCCTATCCTTGCAATTTTACCAGTTAACAAGATTAAGACATAGGGAGGGTAAATACACAGGTTTTAACATGATAGACTCTAAAGGATACCGGCCCAATGTCGGGATCATCCTTTGCAATGACGAGGGTCGCGTGTTTTGGGCAAAACGGATGGGCGTGAACGCATGGCAGTTCCCGCAAGGCGGAATAAATGACGACGAAGACCCTGAAACAGCGATGTATCGAGAATTGTGGGAAGAAACCGGGCTGCAACAACAACATGTACAAGTGCTTGGGCGCACTCGCTATTGGCTGAGGTATCAGCTGCCTGAGCGCTATATACGAAAAAACTCCATGCCTTTATGCATAGGGCAAAAGCAAATATGGTATATGTTGAGGTTGATAACACCGGATACAAATGTGCGTTTTGACCATTGCGCCAAACCGGAGTTTGATAGCTGGCGTTGGGTTGATTATTGGGAACCGCTGAACGATGTAGTGTATTTTAAGCGCAAGGTTTATCAAAAAGCGATGAGCGAGCTAGGTGCTATTTTGGCTATTGATTCAGTACCTGTTAATGCGGCGGGTTATTTAGCGAAAGATATTAAAAGGGGCGGCAAAGTTAAAGGCTAAGGCATTTTTAATAAAGTGTTGTCTTTAATTTTCTATCCTATTAATACATCGAAAGTATGACATACTATATTTAAGGGAACTTCTAAAAATTCCTTCTCTCAATGAGAAGAGAATTTTTTGATAAGCCCTTGACCATTAACCGCAAATTTACATTCATAATTTCGCTCTTAGCAGCGTTCACTTTTCAATAATTGAATATCCCTTGCAGTATTTTTTAAATTTTTTTCTTTTTCGCTGATATTAAGGATAACCTATATGCCCATTTCGCTTGCTGTTCTTGAAGAAGTGGTCCGTGAAGCAGGATCAATTGCATTAATTTATTTTAAAGACTTAAAAAACGTCGCGGTCAACAAAAAAAGCCCCAGAGATTTTGTCACGGATGCTGATGTGGCGGTTGAGACATTTTTAAAAGAAACACTTACCAAGAAATACCCTGAATTTGGTTTTTGGGGAGAAGAAAGCGGACAAAGTTCGAACCAGACCAATCGGTGGATAGTCGACCCTATCGACGGCACCCATTCATTTTCAAGGGGGCAATATTTTTGGGCTATCAGTGTCGCACTGGAAATTGATCAAGAGCTTATTCTCGGCGCGGTGTATGCGCCGGCTTTGAATGATTACTACTGTGCAGAGAAGGGCATGGGAGCCTGGAAAAACGATATGTCTATTTCTGTTTCTAATGAAAGCGATCTTGCTGATACGATGGTTTCTACCGGCTTTGCCTGCTTACGCTCTTACTTGACAGACAACAACCTGCTGCGGTTTGGAAGAATCGCTCAAAACACCACCGGACAGCGTCGTTTTGGCTCGGCGGCACTGGATTTATGCCTAGTTGCGGATGGCCAGGTCGATGCTTTTTGGGAACAGGAATTAAATCTCTATGACGTTGCTGCTGGCGCTTTAATTGCCCGTGAAGCCGGCGCCACAGTGACCGACTTTCAGGGCAATGAGTGCTTGTTTCCAAAGCAGATTCTGGTAACTAATGGCAGGATTCTTAGTCAGATTCTTCCGCTTATGTAATAGCTTGCAACATGTAAACCCAGTCTTCTGGAAGAAGCTGTTACAAACCACAGAGCAACTGAATTTATATGTTACTGATGGTGTCCAAAAGAAAAAAGCAACTACAGTCCTATTTAGAAATATTAGTTTCACTAAAAATGACACTTTATTTCCAGCAAGCTTCCTATGAAATCCCCGCTGGAATTGCCTTTCGAATTTGAGGGTGGGCATCTACTGCTTTATTTTTTCAATGAGAATTGTTATCATTTGCAAAAGACCAACACATCCAGGAGATACTTCATGTACGTATGCGTTTGCAAAGCTGTAACCGATAACCAGATAAAGCGCGCCATTGATGATGGTGTCTGTACTCGCAGACAGTTATTTCAGTGCTTTGGCGTTGGCAGTGACTGCGGAAAATGCAATAAACATGTTAAGGAATTGCTTGACGATCACCTGCAACAGCAATCTATAATGCAGGCTGTATCAAATCAATCTGTTCTTAACGCCTATTAAAAACTGAGGTATCCCATGAAAGGAGATAAAAAAGTCATTGAACTCCTTAACAAAGCATTGGTTAATGAACTGACTGCTATTAATCAATACTTCTTACATGCGCGCATGTACAAAAACTGGGGTTTTGCACAACTCAATGAAAAGGTGTATCACGAATCTATTGATGAAATGAAGCATGCAGATTTATTAATTGAACGCATACTTTTCCTTGAAGGCTTGCCCAATTTACAAGATATCGGCAAATTATTGATCGGTGAAAACCCGCAAGAAATGCTGAAATGTGATTTAAAACTGGAACAGGAAGCTATTCCGCCACTCAGAGACGCTATTGCTTACTGTGAAGAGGTTAAAGATTATGTTTCCAGAGAGATTTTTGAACATATTCTGGAAAATGAAGAAGAGCATCTCGACTGGCTGGAAACCCAGCTTGAATTAATTGTACAAGTAGGACTAGAGAATTATTTGCAATCACAAATGTGATCGGTGATGCATATCAGTATTCAGCGCAATTGCACTAGTTTAGTGTTTTAACCTTATTCCCGGTTTTTTTGAATCTCCTCTCCTCAGTCCACTTCAGCAGGAAGGGATGAAAATGCGACAAATTCGAACTTGCATGTCATCATGCATGCGATGCAATATAGTTTTTTATAGCCGACAGTTCCCTTCAGCTTCAGTATAATAGCTTCCTTTTTGCTCTGGATTTACGTTCCAGCTTGCAATGAGGAAGTTAAATGTCCCCAATAGTCGTTTGCGCTTTATATAAGTTTGTTACCTTGGAAAACTTTCAGGCTTTACGTCAACCTTTGTATGATGTCATGGAAGCCAACCAGGTACGAGGCACGTTGCTGCTCGCCCATGAAGGCATTAATGGCACGATAGCCGGATCACGCGTGGCTATAAATTCAGTGTTAGGCTGGTTGCGCAACGACCCCCGCCTGACAGATCTTGATTGTAAAGAATCATTTACCGATAGTTTGCCTTTCAATCGCGCCAAAGTGAAACTCAAAAAAGAAATCGTGACGATGGGCGTGGAAGGCATCGATCCCAAGCGTATAGTCGGTACATACGTTAACCCTGAAGAGTGGAACAGACTCATTTCCGACCCTGATGTCATTCTGGTGGATACGCGCAACGATTATGAATTTAAAGTAGGCACATTTAAAAACGCGATCAATCCCAGGACCGAAAGCTTCCGTGAGTTCCCGGACTTTGTCAAAGAAAGCCTCCACTCACAAAAACATAAAAAAATCGCGATGTTTTGCACCGGCGGCATCCGTTGTGAAAAATCCACGGCTTTTTTAAAAGAACAGGGATTTGATGAGGTTTATCATCTTAAGGGCGGCATCTTGAAATATCTGGAAGCAGTGCCTGCACAAGAAACTCTCTGGGAAGGCGAATGTTTTGTTTTTGATGAACGGGTAACCGTTAATTTACAACTCGAAAAAGGCAGCTACGATCAATGTAATGCCTGCCGCATACCTATTACCGAAGAAGACAAGACCAGCGATAAATATCAGCAAGGTGTTAGTTGTCCTCATTGTTTTGATAAGGTTACACCCGACAGAAAAACCCGTTTTATGGAGCGTGAAAAGCAAATGGAGCTTGCCAGGCAACGCGGTGAAGCGCATATCGGCTCCGATGCCGCCAAGTCGCTTGCCGCCGAACGGGAAGCTAAAATCCGGCGTCAACAACAAATGTTGCAAGCATAGTACTAAAGCATGATGAAAGCGAACATAGGCCGGAAAGCTCCATTATTGCAGGTGTCTGATTGGGTTCAAGGCGGACCGGTTAACTTTGACCAGCTATCGGGCCGCGTTGTACTGGTGGAAGTATTTCAGGTGAACTGTCCGGGATGTTTTTTATATTCCTTGCCTCAGGCGGTAGACTTGTATCAACGCTATTTCGATCACGGGTTGTCGGTAGTGGGCGTAGCTACCGCGTTTGAGGATTTTGATAAAAACAACCTGGAAAATTTAATCCGCCTGATTGAAAACGGCGATGTTGTCGGTGAAACGCAACGGATATTGGGCCAGCAAGGAAAGTTAATAGCCGGCCGGTTGCCTTTTCGCATTCCTTTTCCTGTGGCAATGGATCGCCTGCACAAACGTCAAGCCGACGTGAGTCATGAGGACATTGCAGCCTTTATCAACGGACGTATTCCGGACTTTGAGCAGCAGCCGGAAATTTATCAACAAAAGATACGGCAGCAAGTGCAGCATTATTTACAATCATTGGCTTATCATGCAGAAACCTTTGAGCTTTTCGATCTCAAAGGCACGCCTTCGCATATTCTGGTGGATAAACAAGGCCTGTTGAGAGATTGTGCATTTGGCGGCTATCCTAATCTGGAAACGCGGGTACTGGGACTGCTGCGGGAATAACTGAGATTGTTTTCAGGCCTGATGCCATTTCCTAATACATAAATTGATCGACAGCGCTCTTTAGTCACCGACATAACTAAAATATTTATAATAAGAAATGTGATGAAATACGACGTAATTGATGCACAAATCACTCCGGAAGGTCGTCTGGATATACTGTCCAAGGCTGAAGTCAGTAAATTGCTGGATACCAGTCAGGGAGGACTATATAGAACATTCCGTAACTGTTCGCTGGCTGTTCTGAATTGCGGCAGCGCTATGGATGATGGCAAGGAGTTGTTGGAGCGCTATCCTGATTTTGATATCCGTGTTATTCAGGAACAACGCGGCATCAAGCTCGAAGTTAAAAATGCGCCCGCACATGCCTTTGTTGACGGCAAGATGATTAAAGGGATTAACGAACATTTGTTTGCAGTGCTGCGCGACATTATCTACGTCAGCGACGAGATCAATGATAACCCGAAATTTGATATGGAAACTTCGAGAGGCATTACTGATGCCGTATTCCACATCCTGCGCAACGCCAATATTCTGCGTCCGATGACCATCCCAAATCTGGTGGTATGCTGGGGTGGACATTCTATCAGCCGCAAGGAATATGACTATACCAAATTAATTGGCCATGAATTAGGCTTGCGCGGTATGGATGTTTGTACCGGCTGCGGGCCTGGAGCCATGAAGGGCCCGATGAAAGGTGCAACTATTGGCCACTCCAAACAGCGCATTAAAAACGGTCAATATTTAGGCATATCAGAACCGGGCATTATCGCCGCCGAATCGCCAAATCCAATTGTCAATGATCTGGTTATTTTGCCGGATATTGAGAAACGTCTGGAAGCCTTTGTTCGCACCGGACATGGCATTGTTGTATTTCCCGGCGGTGCAGGTACGGCGGAGGAGATTCTTTATCTATTGGGCATCCTGTTGCATCCTGATAATCAGGACATGCCGTTTCCGTTGATATTTTCAGGACCTGCTAGCAGTGAAGATTATTTTAATGAGATTGATTGGTTTATTGTCAGCACATTAGGTGAAAAAGCGCGGCAGCGATATCAAATTATAATTGACAATCCCAGTCGGGTTGCTATCGAAATGCTGGACGGCATCAAGCAGGTGCGCGCTTTTCGAAAAGAAAAGGGTGATGCCTACTATTTTAACTGGCTGCTGAAAATTGACCTTGTCTTTCAACAGCCCTTC
>JBAQEN010000423.1:0-9830 GCA_049286765.1 Methylococcaceae bacterium | reverse complement strand
CTAGAGCAATCGATTTTGCTCAAGAGTGCGTATCAGAAGCACAAGAAAAAGGTCATGCTTTTTTTATTCCCAATCATCACAGCAAAGCTGTTGTACATACTTATCTGGCTTGGCAACATGAGCCTGGTCGTCCGTTAGGGCAGGCTATCACAGCTAAGGTGCTTGACCCAAGTCATTCTTTGGCAAAAAACTTTGCTGACTGGCTAAAAAGATTGTTTGTCGATACCTAAAGTTTTAAAACGCAAAACTTCTAGTTCGGTAAGTTGGACTGAATGCAATGAGGCCCAACAGGAAATGAAGTAGCATTAAAATTCGAACAACAAGACATCTTATGGCCAACCAATCTCTATCCAATCGCGACCTCTCCGTTTTGTGGCATCCCTGTACGCAAATGAAAGACCACGAAACCTTTCCGATAATTCCGATAAAAAAAGGGCAGGGCGTTTGGCTGGAGGATTTTGACGGCAACCGCTATCTGGATGCAATCAGTTCCTGGTGGGTTAATTTATTCGGACACGCAAACCCTGCTATCAATGCGGCATTAAAAGACCAGCTCGATACCTTAGAGCATGTGATTTTTGCCGGATTCACCCACGAGCCCGCCGTCAAATTGGCGGAAAAACTGGTTGAAATTACTCCGGAAGGGCTGAACCGTTGTTTCTATGCCGACAACGGTTCGGCTGCGGTGGAAGTTGCGCTTAAAATGAGCTTTCACTATTGGCGTAATCACGGACAAACACAGAAAACCAAATTTATTACCTTGGAAAACGGTTATCACGGCGAGACTTTAGGCGCGCTAGCCGTTGGTAATGTGGCGTTATACAAGGAAACTTACGCGCCGTTACTGATGAATGTGATAACCGTGCCGGGCCCGGACTGTTACGCCCGCGCGCCAGGCGAGTCGTGGGCGGATTATTCCACACGCCGTTTCGTGCTAATGGAGAAGGCGCTGCAACAATACGCTGACAGCGTCTGTGCGGTCATTATTGAGCCTTTAGTGCAGTGCGCGGGTAATATGCGTATGTATGATCCCGTTTATTTAAAATTGCTGCGCGCTGCTTGCGATAAATACAATGTGCATTTAATCGCCGATGAAATAGCCGTCGGTTTTGGGCGCACGGGGACGCTATTTGCCTGTGAACAAGCTGCCATCAGTCCTGATTTTATCTGTTTGTCCAAAGGCTTGACGGGCGGGTATTTGCCTTTATCGGCGGTATTGACTACCGATCAGGTTTATCAGGCGTTTTATGATGATTATCATAACCTGACTGCATTTTTGCATTCACACAGTTATACCGGCAACGCGCTGGCATGTAGAGCGGGACTTGCAACATTGGAAATTTTTCAGCAAAACAATGTTATCGAGAACAATAAACAGCTGGCCGGGATTATGGCAAAAGCGGCGGAGCGATTTATCGAGCATCCGCATGTTGCCGAAGTCCGGCAGAGGGGCATGATACTGGCGATTGAAATGGTCAAAAACAAACAGTCGCGCGAGCCGTATCCATGGCAAGAACGCCGTGGTCTTAAAGTCCATCAATACGCGCTGTCTAAAGGTGTATTATTACGTCCTTTAGGCAATGTCATTTATTTTATGCCACCCTATATTATTACCGAGGAGGAGCTATTGTTAATCGCCGAGGTGGCCTGGGAAGGCATACAGCGGGCGGTTAAGGATTAAGGGCTGGAACAAAAACAGGTTTTTGGACTCCGTTAGCGCTATTACAACAGATGAGAAGCAAGAATTAATATGCGTGTTTCCAGATTATACGCCTCAGTACCGTTGACCCCAGGTAAACAAATCGAATTGGATGATGAGAATGGGCATTATGTCAGAACAGTATTACGTTTAAAAAAAGATGCTGAAATCATTTTATTCAACGGCCAAGGTGGGGAATATTTATGTACACTTACCGAAGTCAGCCGAAAAACCGTGTTGGTTGCGGTTCAACAATGGCATGAACGCAGTGTGGAATCACCATTACATATTATTTTAGGCTTGGGCATATCGCGTGGCGACAGAATGGATTTGTCTGTACAAAAAGCGGTAGAGCTGGGCGTTAATCAGATGACACCGTTATTGACTGAACGTTGCGTTGTGCAATTCAAAGGTGAAAAAAAGCCGCAGCGCTTGCTGCATTGGCAAAAAATAGTCCAGCATGCCGCCGAACAAAGTGGCCGGACGCTATTGCCTGAATTAGCCGAAATAGAATACATACAGCACTGGGTAGGCAACCAGCAGGGCTTGAAAGTGTTTCTCGATCCCTATGCAGAAACATCATTGGCAGACATAACCCCGAAAGATATGAAAGTGACGTTACTGACCGGCCCTGAAGGCGGTTTTACCGATCAGGAACGCGATATCGCCAAAACAGCAGGCTTTATTCCGGTATGTCTGGGCAGCCGGATATTAAGAACAGAAACCGCATCGCTTGCAGCCTTAGCCGCTGTGCAGATATTATGGGGCGATTTTGGCAACAGAGGAAAGGGAATAAATGACGGATGACAGACAGCCATTCAGAAGACAGCAAACTCTGGTTCCTGGTCTATTGTATGCCCTCGTGCCGCTGCTGGTTTTGCTGGCTGCTATTTCGCTGGCGTGCATTGTGAGTTATTTCATTATACAGGGTACAGGTGATCAGTTCCCTTTTCGTAAAGTCATCAGCAAGTCCACACAGCTTTTTCTAGTGCTAAGTATTTTTCCTTTGATGGCTTATCTGAAGCTCGGCAAGGAAGAGCTGGGCTTTGCCCCAAGACCGGTTTTTTTAAAGCAGTTACTACAAGGTTTTGGACTGGGTTTTATAACCTTGATGCCGGTGTTTATTGCGCTGTATCTGCTTAAAATCAATGTTATTGATGAGACACACGCTTGGACGGCCTGGCTGCTGGCAAAACAACTGTTTATTTCATTATTGCTCGCCCTGATAATTTCACTGATTGAAGAACCTATTTTTCGAGGGATTCTATTAGCCGGTTTAAGCAAGAAATTACCGGTCATGGCGGCCATTTTGCTCAGCTCAACTTATTATGCAGCTTTGCATTTTCTGAATAGCAAAACTGCAATTCCTTATCAGGAGCTTAACCTGTTCAGTGGCTTTAAACTGCTGGGCGAGGCGTCGGCCAATTTACTTAATCCCGATATTCTATCGGCATTTTTTGCCTTGTTGATGGTGGGTATATTCCTGGGCATACTTAGAACCCGGGTAAAAGCCGGTTTGGGTTTATGTATCGGTTGTCATACCTGCTGGGTATGGCAGATAAAATTGAGTAAAAGTTTATTTAACACAGATTACAGCTCCGAGTATCTTTATCTGGTCAGCAGTTATGATGGCGTTATTGGACCCCTAGTGACAGGATGGTTGTTGTTGGCGATTGCGGCATATTTTGTTTATCAGCGGATTAATTAGGCTCAGGGCGCTGTGCGCACCTTAACCTAAGCTACTTTTGAGATGTGAGGGCAACGCTTTTCCGCCCACTTTTTATTGCTTATTCTGGTGGGCAAAAATGTCTTGTCCGCCTACCTTGGCTTTTCAGGTTGTGCAAGTTAGATTGGCTGCTTTTGGCAACCTGACATTCCTGCATTTTCTGTGAGCCTTTTGCTGATACGGTAAGTGCGTATTTTGATAGACCCTGTCTGTCTGGGTCAAAAGCATTGAATGCGGATTCATGAATCTGTCGGACACATTTCCCGCTAGCAATTTGAATATCTTCAGGATTCATTTTAGAGTGGAATGAACTGCGGCTGGACTTTAACCTTCCAGCTGATTATTATGACCGGACACCGCCTGTGTATGCGGGGTCATATTTCAATTAGTGTAAGTTTCATAAGGGGATTTCCATGTTAGAAAAACAACAAAATGCACCCATGTTTAGATCAAGGAACCAGGATAATCAGCTGGTTAGCTTAATGGATTATGCAGGTGAAAAAAATATCATCTTATATTTTTATCCAAAGGATGACACACCTGGTTGCACCATAGAAGCAAACGATTTTACCCGGCTTGCTGAAGAGTTTGGTCAATACGATACCGTGGTTATCGGTGTAAGCAAGGACTCTTGTGAGAGTCACGTCGATTTTATTAAAAAATACGGCTTGAAAGTCGAGTTACTCGCTGATAGCACTGGAGAACTTTGTGAAAGCTATGGTGTATGGCGGGAAAGAGAAAAAAATGGCGTTAAAAGTATGGCTATTCTGCGCTCCACATTCATCATCAATAAAGATGGCGTCCTGGTGTATGTGGCTTATGGTGTAACGCCCGAGGGTCATGCTGAAGAAATATTGGAAAAAATAAAGATCCTTGAGGGTCATGCAGAAGAAGTATTGGAAAATTAAAGAACTAGAAAAATGTGTTAATGCAAGGTCATTATTATAATGTTGGTTGCGCATAGTTTGGCGTTTAATAATACCGTAAGGTAAAGCCGGAATAAACTATTGCTAATAGCGCCGATAGTTATGGAAAATTTTCAGAGGTATTGGCGCTAAAAAATCATTGGCTTAACACGATTCCAAGGTTGTATAAATGCTTTCATTGTTGCAGAATGCAAGAACATTGAGTATAGGCTGACACCTGAAATAATCTGTCTATTCGATCTGATTGGAATAGCGGTTGAATTAAATGTTGCAGGTGAAAAAGCAAAAAATCATATTTGGAGTATCAAAATGATACCAGAGCAAACATTAAATTTAACAGGTAAGGTCGCCTTAGTGACCGGCGCTGGAGTTGGTATTGGACGAGCAGCAGCATTGGCATTAGGGAAGGCGGGAGCTTTTATTGGTATTCACTACTATTCAAGTAAAGAGGGCGCTGAAAGTCTTTTGGCTGAATTAACAGCACAGAACATTAAAGCGAAGCTTCTTCCCGCCGATCTTACTAAAGAGGCCGAAGCCGATGCGGTCGTTGATAAGTTGGTTGCCGAAGCCGGACACCTGGATATTTTGGTCAATAATAGCGGCGGTTTGGTCAAACGTGCTAAAATTGAAGATTGCACGTTGGAGAACTGGAACAAGTCGCTGGACATTAATCTGACCAGCGCTTTTTTGGTGACAAGGCGCGCTATTCCGCATCTACGAGCGACGGGAAGCGGCCGGATTGTCAACATGCTTTCACTTTCAGTACAAACCGGAGGCGCAAACGGCGCCGGTTCTTATGCGGCTGCAAAAGGAGGCTTGATGGTATTTACCCATACCCTGGCTAAAGAACTGGCGCCGCAAGTGCGCACTAATTCGGTAATGCCCGGAACCGTGGAAACACTGCATCATGAGATTCATTCTACGCCGGAGATGATGGAGAATTATCGCAAACAAACGCCACTAGGCCGTAATACCTTTGCTGAAGAAGTCGCAAGCTCGGTACTTTTTTTAGCCAGTGATATGTCGTCGCATATTAATGGCGCCTTGATTGATATTAGTGGCGGGCGATTTTTACGCTGAATCCAGTTGGGATATTGTACTGAGATGTTACGTTTTTGTATCTGTAAATTCACTGAAAGTGTCTTATCTAAAAGCTTAAGCAATTTTTTTACAGGGCTAAATTGCCACTAAAAACCTGAAGTTTACAAAGAAAATCGTAAGCTTCGGGTTCTTAGTGGTAAATTGCTGAAATCAAACTTGATTATAAAAGCATGTCAATGTAGTCAGGAAAAAAGCTGTTGATAATCCAGGAAATCCCGCACCAATTATAACCGGATTCCAAAGTGTTGCAACCGGGCGCGTGGTCACACTACAAACATGACCGTTCAAGGTATAGCTTCGAATCTCAAGGGTTCTTTTTCAATAATAGCCAATTTTTCCTCTTCAATTCCCAGCAACAGCTCGCCCTTTAGTAAGCCGACCAATTCTTTGCCAGCCATGGTAAAGCGCCAGCCGTGTAGCAATGGGCATTCGTCATCGTCATTGAACAACAGCACTTCCAGGTCTTTACGAGAGGCAAGAATAGTTGGATTTAATGAATTTTCTTCGGCGCGTATTCTTACTAATGCAGTTAAGATATCCAGTATGGCTTCCTGTTGTTGCGTTTTTTTTGCGGGCCGGCCTTTTTCGTTTAAAGGTAGAGGAGCACGGTTTTTGGCAAGGCTGATTAATTGGCACAACTCCTTGCCATAACGATTAACTGCACGTTCATTAATACCGCGCACATTGGCTAAATCTTCAATTGTTTCGGGTTGCAATTTGGCTAAATCAAAAAGCATTTCATCACGCAATAACCAGCTTTTCGGGCGATCTTCAGATTGGGCCGTTTTTTCTCGCCACTGCGCCAGGGTTTGAATAATGGATAGCTGCTTCCCCGTTAGCTTGTTTTTGCCTCTAATTTTAAACCAGGCTTTTTCGGGGGCTACGACATAAAGCGCCGGATTTGTTAGCTCAGCAAAGTCATGTTTGAGCCAATCAATCCTTCCCAATTCAGTCAGTTTTTGAACCATGATTTGATAAATCTGACATAAATAAATCACATCATCGGCAGCATATTCAATTTGCGCATCGGTTAATGGACGTTTGCTCCAATCCGCACGGGTGTGCGCCTTGTTCAAATTAATGCTTAACAAGCTGGAAACCAGCATGGCATAGCCTGGATTATCCTGGAAACCCAGCAATGGCGCGGCGACTTGGGTATCAAAAAGCGGGGCAGGTAATTTCCCTGTCAATTGATAAAATATTTCCAAATCTTGTCTGCAGGAGTGAAATACTTTAACGATAGCAGGATTGTATATCTCGTCAAAAAGATCTTTCAGATTGGGTAAAGCTATTGGATCAACGCAAGCAACCCATTCGGGAGTTGCTATTTGTAACAGGCAAAATTTTGGATAATAGGTTTTTTCCCGTAGAAACTCGGTATCAAGAGCCAACCAGGGTTCTTGCTTTATTTGTTCGCACAAGTTAGCCAGCTGATCTGGTGTGTTTATATATTGGATAGTGGTCATAGACTTAAACAAACAGTTATTAAAATTAGCTGGAAATCATAGCCATATTCATCATAAAAGAATGATGGTCAGGCAGTATATCCCTATTAGCTGTAAAAGGTATTCCTTTGATTATATGGCTAATACGTCCAAACCGGCATTAAATGAAACAAGTTGATCTTCAATTTGCTGGCTACGCATTAGTCCTGCAAAATCAAATAAATTCGTATCGGCTAGCTGTGAAGGCGCAACGTTTTGCAGGCTTGTAAATATGGTTTCAAGGCGTCCTGGAAACATTTTATCCCAGCTTTTTAACATGACTTTCATGGCCTGTCTTTGCATGTTTTCCTGAGAACCGCACAAGTTACAAGGAATAATAGGAAAATTCCTGAATGCGGCAAAGCGTTCTATATCTTTTTCACGCGTATAAGCCAACGGTCTGATAACGATATTTTTCTTATCGTCACTCAATAACTTGGGTGGCATGGCTTTCAGTTTTCCGCCATAAAAGATATTCAGAAAAAATGTTTCAAGTATGTCATCACGATGATGGCCTAAGGCAATTTTGCTGACATTGTTGGCTTCAGCGTAACCGTATAATGTGCCCCGCCGCAAGCGCGAACACAATCCGCAAGTGGTATTGCCTTCAGGAATAACGCGCTTTACTACGCTATAGGTGTCTTTTTCAATAATATGATAAGGCACACCCAGGGATTTTAGATAAGCGGGTAAGACGTGTTCAGGAAAGCTGGGCTGTTTTTGATCCAGATTGACTGCAATCAATTCAAAATCAACAGGTGCAGTTTTTTGTAAATTCATCAGGATGTCCAATAGCGTAAAGGAATCCTTACCACCTGATAAACAGACCATGACCTTGTCGCCATTCTCGATCATGTTATAGTCGGCAATTGCATCACCGACACTGTGCCGTAACCGTTTTTGTAACTTGTTAAATTGAACTCTGGATTTTTGCTTTGGATCTGACATGGTCAGAGATATTATTGGGTGATGAGAGAAAAAGGGAAAATCGGGGTTCATAGTGTGTTGAACCCCGATAAAAAATGAGTTAGCCGTTGAAACGCTGAAAGATTAAGGTTGCGTTAGTTCCGCCGAAACCGAAACTGTTCGACATGATGGTGTTTAAGGTAACATTATCTTTACGTTCACGGACAATGGGAATGCCTTCAGCGCCTGGATCAAGCTGATTAATGTTAGCTGAAGCGCTAAGAAAATTTTCTTCCATCATTAATAATGAATAAATCGCTTCATTAACGCCAGCCGCTCCGAGTGCGTGGCCTGTCAGTGATTTTGTTGAACTAACCCAAGGCATTTTGTCGTTAGCAAACACGGTGCGTAACGCTTCCAATTCTCTGGTATCGCCAACCGGAGTACTGGTACCATGTGCATTGATATAATCAATCTTGCCGTTCACGGTCGCCATAGCCTGCTGCATACAACGTACTGCGCCCTCGCCGGATGGTTGAACCATGTCGTAACCGTCGGACGTTGCCCCGTAACCGGTCAATTCTGCGTGAATTTTGGCGCCACGTGCCTTTGCATGTTCCAGATCTTCGAGCACTAATACGCCGCCGCCGCCGGAGATAACAAAACCATCCCGGGTTGCATCATAAGGTCTGGAGGCTGTTGTGGGGGTGTCATTATATTTGGAGGATAATGCGCCCATTCCATCGAATAATACCGACATGGTCCAGTGTACTTCTTCTCCGCCACCGGCAAACACGATATCCTGCTTGCCCATTTGAATTAATTCCATGGCATGGCCAATACAATGAGCGCTGGTCGCACACGCCGAGCTGATAGAGTAATTTACACCTTTAATTTTAAAGGGTGTAGCCAGACAAGCCGTATTCGTGCTGGACATGCTTCTGGGCACCATATAGGGCCCGACTTTTTTAATACCTTTTTCACGCAAGATATCAGCTGCATCAACAATATTGGAAGTTGAAGGACCGCCCGATCCCATCACCAACCCGGTTCTGACATTTGATACTTCTGCCTCATTTAAACCTGAGTCATCAATTGCTTGCTGCATAGCAATATAGTTAAAGGCAGCGCCATCACCCATAAAGCGTTTTATTTTACGGTCAATGAACTCGTCCAAATTTATGTTAATAGCACCATGAACATGGCTGCGAAAGCCCAAATCTTTATAAACCTTTGCAAAAGTGATTCCTGAACGGCCTTGTTTTAGGGAATCGACAACCTCCGTCCGGTTATTCCCGATACTGGAAACAATACCTAAACCGGTTACCACGACTCTTTTCATTACTATAACCTCTAGAAATCTTCTGTAGAAGTAAATAAACCAACGCGCAAGTCGGTAGCTTCATATATAACTTTACCATCTACTTCCATGGTGGCGTCAGCGATACCCATAACCAGCTTGCGCATAATCAGTCTTTTTATATTGATTCTGTATATTACTTTTTTAGCGGTGGGCAGCACTTGCCCGGTAAATTTAACTTCTCCGACGCCCAAAGCGCGCCCTTTGCCCGGGCCGCCCATCCAGCATAAAAAGAAGCCCACGAGTTGCCACATGGCATCCAGTCCCAGACAACCCGGCATTACCGGATCACCTTGAAAATGACAGGCAAAAAACCACAAATCGGGAGTTATATCCAGCTCAGCAATGATTTCGCCTTTCCCATATAAACCACCTTTATCTGTGATAAGTGTAATACGATCCATCATTAGCATATTGGGAAGTGGCAATTGCGCGTTTTTGGGTCCATATAATTCCCCCCTTCCTGATTTCAGTAGTTCTTCGCGCGTAAAACTGTGCTGTTTCTCCATACGTGATGTACCTTAGTCATTATTCCTACTTATAGAACTGCATATTATCTAACAGACACCGAAAAAAATCAGCTCAATTTTTAACCGGGGCGTATATCAGACAGCCATTTTGTTAATTT
>JBAQEN010000422.1:0-4734 GCA_049286765.1 Methylococcaceae bacterium | reverse complement strand
CAGTATTACTGATAGTCGATTGTCCTGTATAAGGATCGGTTATACAAGCCGTTAAAAGCACTGAACTGATACCTGTGATTAATACTATTTTTTTCATTTTTGCACTGCTCTTGCTAGTTATTAAAAGACTTCTAAATGAAGTCAATTTGGATTATATAAACACCGTTTAATCAAAAACCGACTGGAACGTTTAGCCTTCAACTTAATTCCACCTTGTCAGATTACATAATCACTATGCTCCAACATCGTCATTCCGTATACCCGCTTCCCGGCGAGTATGACGAGCCTGCGCAAATCTTACAAAGTGGAATTTAGGCTGTCGAGGTTAAGGTTTAGCCTTGTTGCTTGCCCCAACTTAAATTGGAAGCCAACAAGTTTAGTTGAAAATCACTCAGATGTTGCTGATCAAAATATATCACAGGTTGCTTAACAAATACTGAACCCGTATTAAGAAGCCCCCTGCTCCTTTGTTTGGTTCATTTCTTCAAGCCAGTCGCGCCAAATCGACATCAGCACAGCCATCAGCGTAGGGCCCAGAAATAACCCCAGCAAACCGAAGTTCTCCATGCCGCCGAAAATTCCCAGCAGCGTCCAGATAAAAGGCAGCCTGACCGCACCGCCAATTAATGCCGGACGCACATAATTGTCCGCGACCAGCGTAAGTACCATGCCATACGCAAACAGCCCTCCCCCAGCGGCCATATGGCCTTCAGCCACCAATACCAGCGCACAAACTCCGAAGATCAGTTTGGCTGCGTAGGGAATCATGGCAAAAATTCCCGTCAGTGCGCCCAATATGGCGGGATTGCTTAATCCGGCAAATGCGTAACCCACGCCCAACAACAAGCCTTTGCCCAAACCGATTAACACCATGCCGTTGACAGTTGCGCGCACCGCTGCTGTGGCATGTAGCGTATAACGAACACCGGTTTCACCAAATAATTTCCGGCTACTCGCCAACACCTGACGGCCTAGGCCATCACCGTGCTGATAAACAAAAAACAGCACCAGCAGGATGGTCAAAAAACCGAAAAATCGGTGTAAAAGCTGACTGGCAAATTCTTTGGTATAAGTAACGGCGCTGCCGGTACTTAGCCAGTGCAAGGATTCATTTGCCGCCTCCGGACTTCCTAATGCATTCATCCAGATATCTTTAACCTTTGCGCCTATTATTGGCAAGGTTTCCAGCCAAAACGGCGGCGGAATACCGATATTTTGCGCATCGATCAACAGTTGTCCGAGTGATTGCGCCTCCTGCAGCAACCGGCTCAAACCATAACCCAATGGCGCCAATATAATCGCACCGATCAGTAAAGTAAGCCCAACGGCTCCCCACGTTACTTTTCCGTGCAATTCTTTGGTAACGACTAAACGCTGATAAACCGGCCAGGTGGTAATAGCGAGGACCACGGCCCAAGCCAATAACGGAAGAAAACCGTGTAAAACCCAAGCACCCAGCAATAGTAAAACAAGACTAGCGATGAGACGAGCCCGGACTTCCAGAATATTTGGCATAGCTCAAGATTTTATTGTTTAAAAATGACACTCAGCATTAACTCAGTTTAACGCCTGATCTTTACAGCTATTTGACGATACTCAAAAAGTACAGCCGTCAGAATATATAGCAACATCAACTCTGTAGAAAATAACCACTGTTGCCAGCCTGCGATGACCGGCAGCTTCTGTCGCGCGTAATACAAAGCCACACCCAGTATGATGTAGGCGATCACGCGTTTTACATCGTAAGCGACCGGATAATAGCGCCGACCCAGCAAATACGATACTAAGGCCATGCTTGTATAGCAAGCCAGGGTCGCCCAGGCTGAGCCGACATAACCGAATAAAGGTATCCACCAGACATTAAGCACAATTGTCAGCGCTGCGCCCGCCAAAGAAACGAAAGCGCCCATCAGTGTACGGTCTGTCAGTTTGTACCAGATCGACAAATTGACATAAATACCCAGAAACAGATTGGCCAGCAGTAATACCGGCACGACTTCAAGACCGGCGCGGAATTCCTCACCAACAAAATACTTGAAGACATCGATAAATAACGTCACCAATAAAAAAATGAATACGCAGAAAATGACAAAAAACTTCAGCACTTTAGCGTAAACGGCGCGGGCATCGCTGTTGCCTGAATAGGCGAAGAAAAAAGGCTCTGCGGCATAGCGGAATGCCTGAATAAATAACGACATCAAAATAGACAACTTGTAACAGGCGCTATAAATACCCAGCATCTTCATGTTGGTTTGAAGATCATAAGGCAACAGGTATTTAAGCAGGGCGCGATCGAGCATTTCATTGATGATTCCTGCAAAGCCGATCACCACCATCGGTAGCGAATAGCGGATCATTCTGCCGAACAACGCCCGGTCAAAGCCCCAGGCCAACCCGGCTAACTGTGGAGTAAGCAATAAAAACTTGAATATACTGGCAATCAGGTTGGCAATAAAAATATAACCTACGCCTATCGCCGGATTGTAAATTTTGGCTAACCATAATTGCGGGTTTTCCGCGTAGAGTTTGGGCCAAAAGATGATGAAAAACAAACTGAGCAGCACGGTTACCAGTATCTCTGTCACCTTAATTCCAGCGAAACGAAATGCCTTGTCTTCCGCACGTAACCGGGCAAACGGAATCGACGAAATTGCATCCAGGATTAAAATAAGAGTAAAGCACAACACATACTCCGGGTGATCGGCGTAATGCAGCGCTGCCGAGAGCCGTTGATTAATCAACAAAATAACAAGGAAAAAACCCAGGTTGACCAGTACGACGAATATCAGCGCAGTTGAATAGGCAACATCTCTGCCTGAATGCTCCTTGTCGCGAAAACGAAAATAACCTGTCTCAAACCCGAACAACAGTAAAACGGAAAAAAAGCCGGCATAAGCATAAAACTCCGACACCACTCCGTATTCCGCCGCCGAAAAATAATAGGTATACAGTGGCACCAGCAGGTAATTGAGGAATCGGCCGAAAATACTACTAATGCCATAGATTGCAGTTTGAGATGCAAGTTTTCTTAGAATACCCACTATGCAGTGCGCCTGTTGTAATTGGACAATGCGCGAAATTATACATGATCAGGCTTACCGGGCTGCGTTATTCAAGCAAGGGGTAATATTGAACATTTTTTACTGCAAGGATAATCACCACTGATTTCCACCTTTTAGTTATATCTTTGTGTATGCCGGAAAGAAAGGAGAGATTGAGTTTTTAATTTATCGATAGCTTTAGGGAACCTCTAAAAATAGCTTTTTTCATAAGATTTATGAATATAAATCATTGAAAAATATAAGTATCAATTTTTCAAAATTGAATTATTAGAGGTCCCCTTTATTGAATCCATCCCATTGCCGGGAAACTCGATCTTGAGCATCGAAACTTTTTGTTTTTTTGTGCTAAAGTTTAAATCTGAATTTTGAGCTTCATAGTAATGGCAGAAATTCTACACCCATATCCCCTTAAGCCACCCGCCCACTTCCCTTCCTACTTGTTTGAGGGAGCAGGTTTTTTAAACTAAGGAGTAATGTATGACGACTCAACAATCCGGCATAACTTTTAAGACGGTTTTTGAAAAGGAACGTGAAGTTATAAAGCAGCAAAGAGAGAATCGGAAGGATACAAACTTAGATGAAAAAGCCCCTGATACATTGATTGGCCTTGCAATCAGTGGGGGGGGCATTCGTTCTGCTTCTTTTGCTTTGGGTGTATTACAGTCACTCGATAAAAATAACAAATTGCGTTCTGTGGATTATCTCTCGACGGTATCAGGCGGCGGCTATATCGGCGCCTCGTTAACCTGGTTTAACTACCTCTATAAAAAAAAGTATTCCAACTGGAAGTTCCCTTTTGCATTGGGCCCTGGTACACGAAATAGCACAGGCGTCAGCGAAGAAATACCCCTCGATTTTTTACGACAACACGGCAATTATCTATTGCCAAATGGGATCACATCACTTGCCCTTTTGAGTGTCGCCTTACGCAATATGCTGCTATCCATTTCTGTTTATCTGGCGGCCATTGTCAGTATCATATTTTTAACATTTAACCTGTTTAAACCGGTTAAATGGGTGTGGCCTTTTTCGGAGTTATGGCCTGATTCCTCGGCCTCTGCCTTTGTTCAAGGTATGCTGATTGTAATTATTCTATTTGGGTTTACAACATTTTTATATGCCTGGATGACCTCACTTTCGAGATTAACCCTCCAAACCGAAAAGATTAGTTACCAAGGGAGAGTCTGGTTTCAGAAACATCAAGGCCTGTTGATTGCACTTACAATCGCTTCCGGATTATTGGCATTACTTCCTTTGATCAATACCTATTTACTCGAAAAATTGCATGATGTCAGTTATATGGCCAGTTCTTTGCCAACAATAATGGGTATTGCCGGAGCCATTTTTGGGTTTATGCAACGACGGCACGGAAAACGTGTCAGCAGCGATTCACTCGCATTAGCGACATCTTCGTTACTTATCTTCGGCATCCTGATCATAGGTTACAAGATTGCCTATGACTGGAATAACTCGTCTGACCCATTTCTTTTCGGCACGATTATATTTGTAATCTTACTGGCAGGATGGTTTGTTAATTTAAATTTATTTGGCATAGGACGCATGGATCGAGACCGTCTTATGGAAGCGTTTCTTCCGAATCAGGATGCAGTTAATGTAAACAAATGGGAGTTGGCGACCGAAGCGGATGTCACCTACTTCACCAGTGTTTCCG
>JBAQEN010000421.1:0-5665 GCA_049286765.1 Methylococcaceae bacterium | reverse complement strand
CTGTTAATTAAGGCATAGGCATCTACAAAAGTCCATGCTCCTTCTCCCTCGAGGGAGAAGGAGCATGGACTTTTGTAGATGCCTATGCCTTAATTAACAGAGGTTACCATGCTGCTGGAAATGAGTGTAAAACTGCGCAGGGGTCATTTGGATCTGTCCACGCAATTGTCGATCAGCGACACCAGCATCGGTCTGTTCGGCAAATCCGGCGCCGGCAAAAGCACGGTTCTCGGCTTGATCGCCGGCACCATTCAGCCACAAAGCGGGCATATCGTGCTGGACGGCAAAATTCTGTTCGACAGCCGCAAAGGTATCGTGATGCCGCGCGAACAGCGTCCTGTAGGAGCCGTGTTGCAGGTCGACCGCGCCAATCCGGATGAAACCGTTCGTGACAATCTGACCGCCGCCTATGATCGCACTCTGAAACACCGGCGCATTTTCAAACTGGATTATTTAATTGGGCTTTTAGAACTGGACACTGTCCTCGATCATTCCATCGCACTGCTTTCCGCCGGCGAACGCCAGCGGGTGGCGCTGGCGCGCTCGCTGCTGAAATCGCCGAGGCTGTTGTTATTGGACGAAACTTTCGCCGCCATCGGCAATGGTTACCGCATGCAACTGCTGCCTGTTCTGAAACGCCTGCAGCAGGAACTGGGCTTGCCGGTACTGTATGCCAGCCAGTCCCTTGGCGAGATTCTGGGGCTGACCGACCAGCTGATCGTGCTGGAGCAAGGCAAAGTCCTGTACAACGGCTTGCTGTTCGAAATCGCCAAACAACAAGGCATGCTGCGTTATCTGGGTATCCGTCAAATCGACAACATCTTGCCGGTGACGATCCTCAACCATGGCGATGGCCACTATTTCCTCGGTCCAAAAGGATAGGCAATCGGCGCCTTATTGCCTGAATAATCCGGTCCGTTCAGGGCTTTCGGCGTTTTCTCCCGCCAACTCTCCATGATTATCCGTTAAATCCATTATACACACCGGCTTGTTAGCTGTTTTTTTCCGGTTCCGAACCCCAGGATTTCCAGCGTACGGCCAACTTAACGGCATTATTTCTCCTCTGGTTATACAAAATCAAACCACCCATTATTTCCAGATCTACAACAATCTATTTTTATCATCGTTATTTACTTTTATACATAACGAATTATACTGAAGCCGTTTTTATGACAGAGACTTATACGCATAAGATCTTTCCACATCGACGAAACAACGTAGATGTGTTTTCCAACTTAGAATTACAGGTGATTGATGAAACGAAGAAAACGTCTTGCAGCGGCTGCCACCCGCCATGCACTCAACCTGATTATCGGAGGCGGTTTATACATGAACAACAGCGATGCTATTCAGGCAGCTGAAAAAAAAACCTACACCAGAGTGCCGTTTGCCGCCTTCTCCAGCCAAATGCAGGATGCGCTGTTGGGATCCGGTAAATACGAAAAACCGGTCTGGAATCTGCACGACGCACTGAAATTGCCGGAATGGCTGTCGGTATCGCTGGAACAGCGCACCCGCTATGAAACCGTGGGCGGGCCTTTCAAAGCCAGCAGCAAAGGGGGCGATCAGCAGATTCCATTGCAAACCACGCTTTGGCTGCAAGCCCATCTGGGTTCATTCCGGTTTGGCACCGAGTTCATGGATGCCCGCGCATTGAATTCCGACAGCGGTACCGGCGTGAATAACACGATGAGTGATACCTGGGATTTTTTACAAGCTTATGCCGCCTGGTCCGACCAGAATGTTTTATACAGCGGCATCGGCGCAGAGGTGGTTGCGGGCCTGCAAACCCTGAATTTGGGCAGCCGGCGGCTGGTGGCGAGGAACGCAATGCGCAATACCATCAACAGCTTTACCGGAGTAAAACTGCGGCTGCTCGATTATGGTAACTGGCAGTTCAACGGCTTTATCAGCACGCCGGTCAACCGCCTCCCGGCGTCTTCAACTGCCCTTCTCGACAATGAACAGGTGTTCGACCGGGAAAACACCCGCACCTGGTTTTCCGGCGGCTTCCTGGAACTGTATGACCTGGGCTGGAACATCAACAGCGAGGTTTATCTGTATCATCTGGATGAAGGCAGCAGCACCAGCGTTCCAACCCGTCACCGCCGCTACTTTACACCCGGCATGCGTTTTTACATCAAACCCGCCAGGGCGGAAGTCGACTTTCAACTGGAAACCATCGGCCAGTTCGGCACAGTAAGGGCAAGCACCGCCGCCAAAGATAGCCGCAATCTCAACCATACCGCCTGGTATCAGCATGCCGATGTCGGCTACACGATTGATATGCCGTGGTCGCCCCGGCTGGCGTTTGAATACGATTACGCCAGCGGCGACCAAAATCCCAACGACAACAAAGACCAGCGTTTTGATACCCTGTTCGGCGCCCGCCGTTTCGAGTTCGGCCCCACCGGTATTTTCGGCGCATTCTCCCGCGCCAATATCAACACGCCCGGCTACCGCATCAACATTTCGCCGCGCCCCGATGTACTAGCCACGCTTAGCCATCGCGTATTCTGGCTGGCAGAGGCAAAAGATTGCTGGGGTGGTACTACCTGTAGCGGTAACAGTCTTATTCTTCGAGACCCAACCGGCCGTAGCGGCAATAATCTCGGTCAACAACTGGATTTATCGGCGCGCTGGGATTTCAACAGCAGCCTGAATTTTGAAACCGGCTGGGCGCATTTGTTTAAAGGCTCATTCGCCAAGAATGCGCCCAGAGCCCCGGCTCCTGTCGATGTCGATTATTTTTATGTACAAAGCATGCTTAGATTTTAAGGCACTGTTCAAGAAGAACAGTGTTGGAATCCCCGCTTGACAACGCCTGCCAAACCACCTTTTATTAACCCTGGAGATTGATCATGTTACTAACCATTTTTTCCCGTACCATCATCGTGTTAGCGCTGCTGCTAATCGGCCAAACAAGCTGGGCTGCTACAGTTCTGGTCGCCGTCGCATCCGATTTTACTAAACCGATGACTGAAATTGCCGCCGAATTTGAAAAAGCCACCGGTCACAGCGCCAAGCTGTCGTTTGGTTCTTCCGGCAAAGCGTTCGCGCAAATTCAAAGCGGCGGGCCGTTTGAAGTGTATCTGTCGGCCAGCAAAAAATACCCGCTGGAACTGGAAAAATCCGGACACGCCGTTCCCAACACTCATTTTGTTTACGCTGTCGGCAAACTGGTGCTGTGGTCGGCGACACCCGGCTATGTTGACGATCAGGGAGAAATTTTGAAAACCGGCAACTTCAAACACATTGCCTTGGCCGACCCCACTCATGCGCCCTACGGTGTGGTGGCAGAAGAGGTAATGAAAAGTCTGGGCGTATTGGACAAGCTGCGTCCCTTGTTCGTAATGGGCGAAAACATCTCGCAAACCTTTCAGTTTGTCAGCACCGGCAATGCCGAACTGGGCTTTGTAGCGTTTGCCCAAGTTATCGATATCAAAAGTGGTAAAATCAGTAGCGGTTCCGGCTGGATCATACCGGATAATCTGCACGGCCCATTTAATCAAACGGCCGTTTTGCTGAAAACCGGCGCCGAAAACCCGGCAGCTACTGCCTTGATGGATTTCCTTAAATCACCGGCGGCATTGGCGATTATCGAAAAATACGGTTTTGGTTTACCCAAATAATCTTGCAAACACCCTTATGTTAAGCCCAGACGACATCGATACCTTGTTATTAACCTTCAAAGTAGCCAGTATCGCCACCATATTGCTTCTACTGCTCGGCACCCCGCTAGCCTGGTGGCTGGCGCGGACTCATTCCGCCTGGAAAGGCATCATCAACGCCGTCGTAGCGTTGCCGCTGGTACTGCCGCCGACGGTGTTGGGCTTTTATTTACTGGTACTGATGGGACCGGCCGGGGCAATCGGTAAATTGACCAGCTGGCTGGGTTTGGGTACGTTGCCGTTTACATTTGCCGGCTTGGTAATCGCCTCGGTTCTGTATTCCATGCCGTTTGTTGTGCAACCCTTGCAAGCAGCGTTCACGACCATCGGTGAACAGCCTTTGGAAGCGGCGGCCACCTTGCGCGCCAGCCCCCTGGATACGTTTTTCAGCGTCGTCGTACCGCTGGCGAAACCCGGATTCCTGACCGCCGCTATTTTAGGCTTTACCCACACTGTCGGGGAATTCGGCGTCGTGCTGATGGTCGGCGGCAACATTCCTGATAAAACCCGCGTCGTCTCGGTGCAAATCTACAACCATGTTGAAGCCCTGGAATACAGCGAAGCCCACTGGCTGGCTGGCGTTTTGCTAGTGTTTTCGTTTAGCGTACTGCTCGTGCTCTATACAGTACTGAAAACCCAAGCTGTTGCCCACCAACTGAAATGACTCAATCGATCATTGCCCGCTTTCAGCTCGATTACGGCGCGTTTCAACTGGCTGTTGACTTAAGTTTGCCGGGTTCAGGCATTACCGTGCTGTTTGGCCATTCCGGTTCCGGCAAAACCACGCTGCTACGCTGCATAGCCGGACTGCAACGCGCGCCTCAGGGTTATCTGGAAATCAATGGCAATATTTGGCAGGATAGCGAACGTAACGTGTTTCTGCCGACGCATAAACGATCGTTAGGTTATGTGTTTCAGGAAGCCAATCTGTTTGCGCATTTGACGGTAGCTGCTAACCTGCAGTTTGGCTTGAAGCGGATAGCCAAACCATCGAACGCTGTCGATTTTCAGCACATACTGGAATTGCTGGGCATCGGCCATTTACTTAAACGCATGCCGGACCGCTTGTCCGGCGGTGAACGGCAGCGAGTTGCCATCGCCCGGGCACTGGTGCTGAATCCCGAAGTGCTGCTGATGGACGAACCGCTGGCGGCACTGGATTTCAAGCGCAAACAGGAAATCCTGCCGTTTCTCGGTCGTCTGCATCAGGAACTAAGTATTCCAGTGCTGTACGTTACCCACTCTCAGCAGGAAGTCGCGCAACTGGCCGATCACCTGGTGATTCTGGCGGACGGCCGGTCACTGGCTTCGGGACCGCTATCGGAAACGCTGAGCCGTCTCGACGTACCGCTGGCGCAGGACAGGGACGCCGCCACGGTTTGGCCGGTTACTGTCGTCGAACATGAAACCGGCTATCATCTCACCCGTGTCGCCTTTGGCGGCGGCTCACTCAGCCTGCCGGCGGTCGATGCTGAAATCGGTACACCGCTACGCGTGCAGATTTTCGCCCGTGATGTCAGTATCGCCCTTGCGGTGCCGGCAGCCACCAGCATTCTCAATGTATTGCCGGCAACCATCACCGACCTCGCCGACGATCGCGGAGGCCAGTGCGTGGTGAGGTTACAGGTCGGCAATCAGGCGCTGCTGGCGCACATTACCCGCAAATCAGCGCTTTTGCTGGGTTTACAAACCGGCATGGCGGTTTATGTGCAAATCAAGGGTACATCATTATTGAATTAATAAACTTGATGGAAATTCAACATAAAAGCAAATACGCAATCAGTTTTTAGGCACCTTCATCGATGCGGTGAAAACAGAGACTCAGTACCGCTGGAGCACTTTAATCGATATTGATTCCCCTGCCTCCCGGCATCGACAGCTATGATACAAGCTTGACACCGAGCAAAACAGACTCTGAAAAGCGTCGCTCTTTCAATACTTTAATACAGTATGAGCAATTAAGCAGGAACACAACTGTGGTATTATTGACTCAC
>JBAQEN010000420.1:0-2638 GCA_049286765.1 Methylococcaceae bacterium | reverse complement strand
GTTGTATTCACATAGCCTGGATTAGATCAAGCTTCGTCCAGGCTGCAATTTATAATCTGTATTCGTACGGACAACTGCTCGCAATCAATGCTGGCGATTATATTGCCTCCAATCTTGAGTGCTTACTATTCCCCGGAAGTCCCTGTCTTTTCAAACCTAATCTTTGTAACCAGAAGAACTGCGTCATCATCGGTTTGGAGTAAATAACCCCATGCGGAAGACCTGCCTGCACTTGATAACGCGGTAGAATTTTTTCTTATCACTGCACATGGCAATAACTTTTTGGCTGTCAGCTATCTAAAAAAGCGGCATTGTCACAAAATCTTAAACAAACGTTCATTTCTTTGTCACAGAAGAGTTTTAATCTTTATTCGGAATGCCTAAGGATAAATATTAAACCGAAAATCCATGATTTTCATCTCTGCAATTGCTCGCGGTCGACTTTTGCAGAACCACTCGTTCAAGAGGATAAGAAAATGAAACTGCTCTATTCCATCCATAAATACGACGTTTTCATGTTCACCTGGCTCATCAATGCCAGAATGTACGGCGCCTTGACCAAGGTTAGCCGATACCTGTCAAAAACAGGTGATGGCTACCTATATCTGGTAATCATAGGCTTGTTATATTGGCGTTCAGGCATTGAAAGTCCTTGTCTAAAAGCTATTCTGTTAGGCTTTCTAATCGAAAGACCCGTTTATTTTGTACTTAAAAACACTCTTAAACGCAATCGGCCAGAAGCCGCCATAATCAACTTCCACAGTATTATTACCCCATCAGATAAATTCAGTTTTCCCTCCGGCCACACTTCAGCCGCATTCATGATGGCGACTGTGCTCGGTTATTTTTTTCCTCCCTTAATGATCCCGCTGTACTGCTGGGCATCACTGGTCGGCTGCTCCCGTATTGTACTGGGCGTACACTTTCCAACCGATATTCTGGTTGGGGTGCTCTTAGGCATCAGTGCCGCACTCTTTAGTTTGGGACAAATATGAGGCTTTTTTATGGGGTGCAAGGAACCGGTAATGGTCATATCACGCGCGCAAGAATCATGGCAAAGGAACTCTTTGCAGCAGGGATTGAAGTCACCTTCCAGTTTACCGGCCGCCCGGCGAATAAATACTTTGATATGGATATTTTTAACGGTTACCAATTGCGTACCGGTTTAACCTTTAACACTAACAAAGGCCATGTCAATTACCTGAAAACAGCGTTTGATGCCAAGCCGATAACCTTCATCAAGGATGTAAAATCATTGGACTTAGATGGCTATGATCTGGTTATCAGCGATTTTGAACCGGTCACGGCATGGGCCGCAAAAAAGCAGAGAAAGCCCGTCCTCGGCATAGGCCATCAGTATGCGTTTAACCATAATATCCCCAGAAAGGGTTCCGATCCTATCGCCGAACAGATTATGAAATATTTTGCTCCCGTCGATAGGGGGGTCGGTTTACACTGGCATCATTTTGGCCAAGCCATCTTGCCGCCCATTATCGATACACCCGAATCACCCAAAAGCATCATCAAAAATAAAATCATCGTGTATCTTCCTTTCGAAGACCCAAACGAAGTCATTCGGCTTTTAGCGCCATTCGAAACTTTTGACTTTCATATCTATTCACCTGAAGTGGTTGAGTCGACCTTCAGGCACATCACCTGCAATCCACTTTCACGCGAAGGCTTTCAGAGGGATTTGTATGATAGTTCAGGCATTATCAGCAATGCCGGATTTGAGCTGGCCAGTGAAGCTTTACAGCTGGGCAAAAAAATTCTCGCTAAACCGCTGCATGCGCAAATGGAACAAATTTCCAATGCCGCCGCCCTGCAACAACTTGGCTACGGCCATACCATGACTGATATGGATAGTTCAGTGATTGAACACTGGCTGCATGACAATCACGCCGTGCACATCACTTATCCCAACATCGCCAAAGTAGTGGTTCAATGGATACAAGACGGTATGCCTGAAATGGATGCAGATTTTATCGAAGCTATCTGGGATACCGTGGATGTTCTGCATATCCAGCATCAGTAGAGGCGCGAGCTATTTACAAAATTAACACTTATTTTAAAACCTTCATTTATAGCCATTTACCAGGCAATCTGTACTGCATAATCAACAAACGCATGATCAATAGTAACAATAGTCATGCCTTCAATAATTGCCTGAGCAATGATAATGCGGTCAAACGGGTCTTTATGATGCGTTGGTAATTGTTCTAAATAACTGATATGAGATAAACCTATCGGCAATAATTTGATGTTATTTTCTTGCGTGTTTATATTTACCAATTCCTCAACCGGCATAGCTAACGATAACTTACCCAGTTGATGTTTTATTTGCATTTCTCAAGGAGAAGCGATACTCAAATAAAATTCGTGTTCGCCAGAACTGCATAACTCTTTAACCGTTTAGGAAAGTCGCTCTGACTCATCGTTAAGCCAAAGAAAAGCATGAGTATCTAGCAATAATTTCATAGCTGCCCTTCTAACCAAAAACTGTCGGGCAATGGTTCATTAAAGTCATCGCTCAAGTGTATTTTCCCTTTGAACAAGCCTAATGTTAACGGTTTCAATGGCTGTGCAATTTCTTCATACATTACAATGACTTTAGCTTTATGTGCATTAATGTCTTTTG
>JBAQEN010000419.1:0-3574 GCA_049286765.1 Methylococcaceae bacterium | reverse complement strand
CGGCAATCGCCAATGCCTTATCAATATAAGATAACGGTGTGACGCAAACCGGACAGCCGGGGCCGTGAATCAGATTGATTTCACCGGGCAGCAGCTGGTCGATGCCGTATTTAATGATGCTGTGGGTCTGGCCGCCACACACTTCCATGATATTCCATGGCTGTGTGGTGATGGACTTGATCGCAGCGCTCAGTTTTTTAACGGTTTCCGGTGACCGGTATTCATCCAGATATTTCACAAGGTAACCTATAAATATTGTGCTTCGACTGGCTCAGCACGAACGCTTTCTGAGATATCATAACTCATTCTGAAACTCAGCTAATTTGTTAAAAGCTTGCAGGCTGGCAAGGGCATCAGTCTCATCCAGAATGGAAAGGGCAAAGCCGGCATGAACGATCACATAGTCGTTGATTTTTGCCTCAGGCACATAAGCCAGGCTGATTTCTTTGCTGATGCCGGAAAAGCTGACGCGGCCTTTACGCTCTAACGGGTCGCTGTCATCAGACAGACTGATAATTTGTCCGGGAATGGCTAAGCACATAATAATTATCCAGAATATTTTACGGCATACAACTGACCGAGAGCCAGTCCGCCGTCATTAGGCGGTATTTTTTCATGACAGTATACCTTAAAGCCAGCTGTATTTAATTTTCTGACAGCTTTTTCTACCAGATAGGCATTTTGAAAGCAGCCGCCGCTGAGAACGATAGTTTTTTGCCCGGCCTGTTCTGCAATTGCCAGCATCATTTCTGCCAGGGTGTTATGAAATTTAGCAGCGATGAGTCCTGCTGTGCTGTGTGCAATATCATTTAATAGCTGTTCTATCGTGATTTGCCAGTCAATCACGACGGGAGAGCTGCCGTTTAGCAGGAATGGGTAATGTTCGTCAGATACTATCGAAGCAGCGCTGTTTTCCAGAGCCATCGCCGCTTGTCCTTCGTATTGATTGATATGGCACAGCCCCAGGAGGCTGGCGACGGCATCAAATAAACGTCCCGCACTGGTGGTGCGTGGACAGTTGAGTTGCTTGGTTAATGCCGGCTGTAATAACAGTAATTCCTGAGTTGAAAAGGGCAGGTCCTGGCGCTCAAATACATTTGCAAAGATTTCATAGAGTAGACCCAATGCGGCACGTCTGGGTTCCTGTATGGCTTTAACACCTCCGGGCAGTGAAAAAGGGCGTAAATGGGCGTAGCGTTGAAAGCTTTGATGGGTAATGAGTAAAAATTCGCCTCCCCACAGCGTATTGTCTGTACCCAACCCCGAACCATCCCAGGTAATGCCCAATGCCGGCGGTTCAAGGTCATGTTCGGCCATGCACGATAGTGTATGGGCATAATGATGTTGTACTGCTTGTTTCTCTATACCTAGATGGTCTGCAAACTGGCTGCTGGTATAGCCTTTGTGCAGATCGTGCATGATTCTTGTCGGTATGATTTGATAAAATTGCTGCAAATCTGTTAGCGTCGCCTGGAATTGCAGTTGTGATGCTTCGGAATCCAGATCGCCAAGATGCTGACTTAGAATAATTTGCTGATCATGGCTGATGGCAATAGTATTTTTTAACTGTCCGCCGACTGCCAGCGTATCAGGGATAGGTGCCTTTAAGGTTATAGGCAGCGGTGCGTAACCTCTGGCTCGGCGTAACACCGTGATTTTACCGTTGATTAGCCGGACAACCGAATCGTCCAGTGGACGCAGGATAGGCCGATCATGCGTCAGAAAATAATCGGCAATGCCTGCAAGCCGTGTTAATGCTTCCTGATTATCAATACAAATAGGTTCGTTTTGGCGGTTGCCGCTGGTTGCGACTACCGGGCCGCCAAAGTAGTGCAGTAGAAGATGATGTAAAGGCGAGTAGGCGAGCATGATGCCGAGCAGGTTGGTATCAGGTGCTACAGCGTTGGCAAGCCGCCAGCTCCCGACTTGGCCGGCAATGTCGGTTTCTCGCCGTTTTAATAACACAATAGGCGCGGCGGGTGATGTCAGCGCCGCTTGCTCAGGCGTATTGATAACACAGAGTTTTTCCGCTGATGCTAAATCAGGGACCATTAGCGCAAAGGGTTTTTGCGGGCGATGTTTCCGCTGTCTAAGGCATTCAATGGCCTGCTGATTGCTTGCATCCACCAGCAATTGATAGCCGCCAATGCCTTTTATCGCAATGATTTTTCCGTCGCGTAAATACTGGCTTGCAGTCCTTAAAGCGCTGTGTTTTTCGGCCAATAACAAACCCGAATCATCAAGCATAAACAACTGGGGGCCGCAGTTTGGGCAGGCGATAGTTTGGGCATGAAAACGCCGGTTATCTACAGCTTGATAATCTAGTTCACATTCAGGGCAGATATTGAATTCAGCCATGCTGGTTTGATCACGGTCATAAGGTTGTCTGCTCATGATGCTGTAGCGCGGGCCGCAGTGGCAGCAGCTGGTAAACGGGTAGTTATAATACCGGCTGGCGGGATCAAAAATATCGCGAATACAGTCCGGACAGATTGCTATATCGGGTAATACGAAAGCCGAATTTTCCCCGTCAGCAATACTGGCTTTAATCTGAAAATCATGAAAACCGGCCCGCGGCTGGCGAGTTATGGACAGTGATTTGATTTCCGCAAAAGGCGGCAACCGGGTGTTAAGGCAGTCAAGAAACTGTTGCTGCTGCTTGGGAGCGCCTTCAATAGCAATGGTCACGCCGTCGGCCGTGTTTGCAATCCAGCCAGTTTGTTGGTGTTCCCGGGCGAGACGAACAATAAATGGACGAAATCCCAGGCCCTGGACGAAACCCTTGATATTGATTTTCAGATGATCTTTGTTAATGGTGTAGCCTTTAGAAGGGTGATTTTATTTATTACTAACAAAAGAGGTGTTCGTGGTTAAAATTGAGCCGGTCGTTATTTTCTATATAGTGAATACAGAGTTCTCATGACTACTTAAATTCTATGGAAATATGTATTTTTAAATCACGCCGCTATCGATTTAATCATTAAAATCATAAAGTGCTAATTAGCAAATGATACATCAACTTCATTGATATTGTAGATGTCGTCTATCGCTTGGGTTAAATTTGCTTTTAATTGTTAGGTGGTATTGTCTAATTCGTAAAATACAATTTTTTCATTGTATGCGTGGGAGTGGAGTGGCGCAAAAATCCATCCTCCTGTTCCGCTGTCTGAACGTATCACGATCGATCCTGAAATTTGCCATGGCAAACCCGGTATCCGAGGTTTACGCTATCCTGTTGAAACCGTTCTGGAATGGCTGAGTTCCGGTGTGAGTGTGGAAGATATTCTTAAAGATTACGAAGATATTGAACATGAGGATATTCTGGCTGTCCTGGATTTTGTGTCCCGCGAAGTCCAGATCAAGCGTATCGAGATGATGGCAGCATGAATTTTCTTGTTGATGCACATTTAACTTAAGGTTGCGGAACAAAACTCACGATTACGCCTGGCATGCAGGCATCTCCCGGCCTAATAGCCGGGGAGCATATGTAATCTCCAAATAGCGAAGGGTTGAAGGGGTATCGGCAGGATTCAGTGCCTAGGCAATCGTTTTAACAGGTACACCATTCTTATAC
>JBAQEN010000418.1:0-4757 GCA_049286765.1 Methylococcaceae bacterium | reverse complement strand
CCTCAAGGCGGCGCGCTGGCAATCCGGGTGGAAGAGGACCCAACGGCGCATACCCGGCGCATCAGCTTCAAGGATAGCGGCATGGGCATCACGCAGGAACAGCAGGCGAAACTGTTCCAGCCCATGTTCACTACCAAGGCGCGCCGCATCGGGCTGGGTCTGGTGGTGGTGAAGAATCTGGCGCAGGTCAATGGCGGCAGTGTGGCAATGGAGAGTTATCCGGGTGCGGGCAGCACGTTTACCGTCACGCTGCCAGGCAGAAGTTAGTGTGGAGCGGTTTCATGCAGGACGATTTACCCTTTGATCAACAAAAATAACAGGAACAGGCAATGAAAATTCTGGTGGTGGACGACGACCGTCGTATCGTTAAAACGACTTGCGACATCCTGAAAATAAAAGGTTATGAAGCCATCGCCGCCTATTCGGGTGAAGAGGGCGTGGAGAAGGTCAAGACTGAGCCGCCTGATTGCGTACTGATGGACATCAAGATGGGCGGCATCAGCGGCGTCGAGGCGCTGAAACAGATGACGCAAATCGCCCCCGCGTTGCCCGTCGTGCTGGTCAGCGCTTACGCAACCAACGAGATCATCGAGGAAGCCAGTCAGTCCGGCGCTTATGCCGTGCTGAGCAAGCCGCTGAATTTCCAGATGATACTGGTCTTCCTTTCCTTGCTGCGCAGGGAAGAGAGCATCCTGGTAGTAGACGACGATCCCCAATTCTGCAAGACCTTGAAGGATATTTTAACGTTGCGCGGTTATCAGGTCGAGACGGAGAGCGAGCCGCAGAAGGTGCTGGATAAACTGGATAAGGACTACAAGCTTGCGGTCGTTCTCGACCTTAAGCTGGGGGAGATCAATGGTGTGGATGTGTTGAAGGAGATACGGACCAAATATCCCAGCAAACCGGTAGTGCTGATGACCGGCTACCGCGAGGAAATGGGGAGCGCCATCGAGAAGGCGCAAAAGATCGGCGTCCATACCTGCCTGTACAAACCGATCGAGATAGATAATTTGACCAGTCTGATCGAAGAAATCCGGCTCAATAAATTGCAGAACCTGCTGGCGGCGTCATGAAGCAAAAAAACAAAATTCTGGTGGTGGACGATGATCCTAATCTCAGGAAGACGCTTGCCGACATCCTGAGGATCAAAGATTATGACGCCGTTGTTGCCGGCACCGGCGTGGAGGCGATTACGGCGGCGGAACATGAAAAATTCAGCCTGGCGCTGATCGACCTGATGCTGCCGGACATGCCCGGCCTCGAGGTGATGGCGCGCATCAAGGCGATCTCGCCGCTGACCGAGGCGATCATCCTGACCGGGCATGCTTCGATGGATACCGCCATTGAAGCCACCAGGCAAGGGGCGTATTCCTATCTGCTTAAACCCTACCAAATGGACGACCTGCTACGGAACATCAAGTACGGTGTCGAGCGCCAGCAGGCGTTGGAAGAGATACTCCGCCTGGCGTCCTTCCCGCGATTGCATCCCAGCCCGGTGATCGAACTCGACCCCGCCGGAGAAGTGACTTATGTTAACCCGGCAGCTGAAAAACTGTTTCCCGATTTGATCGCGATGCGAGTGTCGCACCCGCTGTTGAAAGGATTGCTGGAGCAGATTGCCGATCTCCGGCAAAGCGGACAGCAGAAGGAAATAATCCATGAGGCTGTGGTGGACCAGGCAACTTACGAACTGCATATTTACCACGTTCAGGATATTAATCTCATCCGCATTTATGTCATGGACATCACCCAGCGAAAACGGGACGAGGAGGAAATCCGTCTCCTTGCCACTACCGACAGTCTTACCGGCATCGCCAATCGCCGCGAGTTCAACCGGATACTGACAAGTGAAACCGATCGCGTAAGAAGGTATGGCAAGCCCCTGTCGCTGGTTATGTACGACATCGATTTCTTCAAGCGGGTGAACGATACTTTTGGCCATGATGTAGGCGACACTGTGTTGCAGGCCGTCACGGGTCTGGTGAAGGAAAACATCCGTACCGTTGACGTCGTGGCGCGTTGGGGCGGAGAAGAGTTCATGGTGCTGATGCCTGCGTCGAATCTGGCTGCGGCAAGGAGCATGGCGGAAAAACTGCGGCAGACGATCGCCCAATATCGTTTTGATAAGGTCGATAAAATTACTGTGAGTTTCGGCGTGACGGAGTTTGAGCTGCAAGATGATTCCAACTCGCTGCTGAAACGGGCGGATGACGCGCTCTATCAGGCAAAGGAACGAGGAAGGAATCGTGTCGAAACCCTGACTGCCGAAGCCGATGCAATGGGCATGAAAACGTAAGATAAATGCAGACAAATTCAGCATCGTCTTTAGCCGGAGTACAACATTTTTTATTCTGCCAAGGTTTCATTTATTCCAGTATGTGTCGTGATTATTTGGAAGGCAGTGAATTCGCGCTTGCAAAAATTCCTTTCAACTCCTCGGGCACTAACGCGTAATTCCTCCAAATACGCTCCACATCTTGCTGTTGATGAGGTCCAAAGCGGTCCGGAAATTTCTTTAGCAATGCCACGCCATCGACCACTAGTGCGCGATGCAGGGATGCAACGGCCTGAATCACAAGCAATAAATTATCATCAGCGATTGGCGCATCCCGCTCCAGATAGTCATTAATCATATTGACATACTCTATGGACGGTATTTGTACCGGGAGGAAAAGAATCCACTTTTCGATTTCATGATCTGTCGTGGTGCGCATAATATCCCCAAGCACTTTGTACATGGGTTTCTCGCAGCGGGAATAGGCCCAGATATAATTTAATACCCATCCTCTATCGTCCTCTGTCAGGTTACCCAAGTGTAAAACCGGTTCCGCCTGGCGGCGAAGTTCCTGGGCGATTTCTATGAGCTGATATTTTCCAATAAAATCACTGGCAAGGTATTTCAGATTCTTATGGCTTTTGGGTTCTATCCAGATACTGAGAATGCTGACGATTTCTTTAGGCCGCATTTTGACAAGCGTGTCGAAAAAATTCATGCTTTCGGTAAACGTACATTCGCCGCTTTCCGGCCGGGCGGGATAAAACAGCGTAGGCGTCTGATTAATCTGACTGGCTATTTCCTTTAATAAACGAAAAACTTCATCCGGTGTAAGTACGCTATAGGCCCTCAAAGCTTGATAGACCTGCTCCTGACTCTCATGTAACAGATTTTTCAGAATCTCCTCGCGAAACAGGTGTGAGGTATATTCATAAGTCAAGCCTATGACCACGGCAACGATCAACGCAATTGACAAGTGTTCGGCCCAATTTTGCAGTACCTTGGGAAGCATCGGTTCAAAGTACTTTAAGAAAAATGCTGATATCAAAATAATGCCGAAGATAAGAAAAGGGACAGCAGCATAAGACGTTTTATCTGTAGATGGCATAGTTTTTCTCCGAAGGACTATTTCGGTTTGAAGTCACGGTGGCTGAAAGGTTCAGCGATTTAATTATAGAATAGGGCGTAAGTTGTGCTTTTATTCACAATACTTGATGCGCTTAAGCGTATCGAACAGCAGTGTCCGGTCAAAGTAGGAAAGTTAGAAGCTTATCAGTAATTCATCACTTAACCATACTCCCTGTCGATTATTATTCCCTTAATTCCAATAAAACAATTACCTCGCTATGTAAGGAAACTAAAGATAAAGGAGAAACCTGAAACACCTGAGGCAGATTGCTGGCGGATTCAAGATCGCCTTGCCCAAAGCGCTGACTTCCGGACGGGGAATCGTCCAGTGTCAACATAAACTAATGACCCGGTTCAAGTTTCGCGGAATTCGGCAAAAAAGGGGCCCGCCGGGTGGACCGGATTTCGCTGCGTTTCATCCGGACAATCTGCTAGCATAGCCGCTAAAATGAAATGATCGCTTGATGCCTGCCAATGCCAAAAATGCAAAAAATGATGTTTACCGGGTTAATGATGGCTTTTTTGCTGCTGGCGGCAAGCGCCTGGAGCCGGGAAACAACCGTGGTTGCAGCGCAGTCGGGCGAGTGTACGTTAAGCGTTGAAGCCGACGACGTATGGCATACGTTGCGCTTGCGCGCGCATCATCCGAAATATAAAGGCTGCAATATCTCCGAAGACGACATCATCTCAATATTGGCTGCTGCGTTTTCAAAAACCGGGCCGCCCGCGCTTAAAAGCGATTATTCTTCTCTATTTATCGGCAGACTGATCGACTATCCCTGGCTCTCGCATTATCTGGCCAATACCGCCTGCCACGACTCCGCATGGAGCGTGAAGAAAGGCAAACCGCGAATGATGGACGTCAATCATTATGTCGCCCGCGTTCTGTTTAACAAAACGCTGCTGATGCCGATACAAACAGAGCTGACCAAACATGGCTATCGAATCGCGGGCGTAACGGTCGAAAAAGTACTCGTCGGCGGTTTTCGTGAACTGCCCTTTTATCAGGGCAAAATCGCCCGTGGATCAATTCCTTACGATGCCCAGGTCTGGTTGCGGTTACAGAAAAACTGAATGTTATTTCCCTTTCCACCGCAAGCATGGTGGATGCATTTTTGAAACTTTCCTTTAAGATTACTATGCCTACATTAGTCGAAATCTATCAACATATTCTATGGATAACGGCGCCGCTATTTTTTATTTCGGCGGCTTCTCTGGTTTTATTGTTCAGAAATCTGGTCAGGCTGCAGCGGCAGTCGCTGTTGCTCAGCATCCCGCTACAGCAACAACAGGATATCGAATTCACGATAGAAGGACCTGTCATTCTGTGCTTGCACGGCCCTTTGTTGACAAC
>JBAQEN010000417.1:0-2083 GCA_049286765.1 Methylococcaceae bacterium | reverse complement strand
TCCGATGGGGGATAATCGCCCAAATGCGATTACCCTGCACAACAAACCATGTGCCCATTGACTTGGCTACTTATATTGAATATAATGACTTCAAGTAATCCCTGTTCAAGTGGTTATGGTAACAACTAAATAAGGGGTTGTGATCTAATGATCGAGATTGGTCGCACAGCTAGCTTAAGTTTATAGTGGGTAAGCCAGCATAGATCCTTAGGGAACCAATTGCGAAACCGACCAGAGCTGAAAAAGCAGGTTGGTTTGTTTGTTTTAACTGGGCTTTGTAGGTTATTCGCTGGTCTGTGTTCAGTCTATTCCTTCTTTTGTTAGTTTTTAGTGGTAGTGACAAACTCATAATTGCGTTAGAACGCAATTGCCGCAAACACGCGCGACACCGTAACCCTATGTCGGAATGGCGGAGCGTGAGTGCAGCCAGCCCAATATTGACATTTTCAAGTTTGGAAACCTCGCTACGAAGACCGCTTTGTTTGGTTTTCACATCAAGACGGAGGTGAAAAGGATTATGGACTTAAAGAGTTATCTCGTTATTCTTAGGGGGAATTTATGGGTGATTCTGTCGACGGTAGACGTGACAGTGGCACTCGTGACATTGATAACATTCATGACCACTCCGATCTATACAGCGTCGACCACCTTGCGAGTTGCCACTGCGTCAAGCGGGGTGGTGGGTTACTCAGATTACATGTATGCAGACCGGCTGATGAACACTTATACAAAGCTTGCTACAAGCAGGCCGGTAATTGAAGAATTAGAAAAAAAACTAAACCTACAATCCACGCCTCAGATTGAGGTAGTGACTATCCCCAACACTGAGCTCATCAAGATCTCAGTAGAAAGCTCAGATCCTATAGTTGCACAAAATTCAGCCAACTCCCTGGCCGAAATATTAATCGCCCAAGGGCAGGAACTCTATTCGGGTGGAGAAAAGAGCACGCAGGAGATCTTGAGTGAACAATTAAAACAGGCTGAAGATGAATTAAACCAGTCGCGGCAAGACTATGACTCTTATGTATCTCAATATCCTAAAGATCTCGAACGAATCACGGCGATGAGTGAGGCAATACAACTGAAAGAGAAAACTTATGCGACCTTATTGGATCAGTACGATCAGGCCCGATTGAAAGCGATGATCCGGGCAAATATAATTACTGTGGTAGAACCAGCTATTGCCCCATTAATTCCCTCAAAACCTAACAAGGTGGTAAACATTGGTTTGGGTTTCATGGTTGGTTTAGCAGGTGGGGTTGGCCTGGCTTTCTTATTCGAGAACCTGGTCGGTACCCGGCTTTATACTTCAAAGCAAATCGAGGCCACAACCGAGCTTAATACTATTGGGAAAATTCCCACAATGGAGCGAAGGAGGTTGTTTTCATTGAGGAAACACAAAAAAGAGAATTTTCATTCTCCTTTTGAGGAAGCTTTCCGCCGCCTGCACATACAATTATTCATGAAAAACACTAATAACATGAAGAGGAATACATTTAAGACTTTTCTTATCACAAGCTCAGAACCAGGTGAGGGCAAATCGACGATTACAACTAATCTAGCCATAGCAATTGCCCAGTCCGGGAAGAAAGTGGTCATTGCAGATTGCGATTTGCATATTCCCAAGCAGCACAAGATACTTAGACTATCCAACCAGGTAGGATTAAGCACTGTACTGAGCCAATCAATGGAAATAGAAGATGTAGTGAATAATACTCGTTATCCAGGAATGGATGTGCTCACAAGCGGCCCGCTTCCACCTGATCCTGCCAAAATGCTGAGCAGCCCCCAAATGAAATCCTTGATTAAGTCGCTATCGCAACAGTACGATATCGTTCTCCTAGATACGCCTGCCTTTCTGGCAGTAGCAGAAACGGCACACCTTGCATCCATTGTCGATGGGGTTGTACTCGTTGTCCGGCGAAATTATATTCGGGAAGAGGCCGTAAGGGAGACATGCAAACAGTTATCAGATATTAAGGCTCCCATGATTGGCCTTGTAGTGAATGAAGCTGAACGAAATGGGACTTATTATTATTATGGGCATAAATAAAACTGTCATCTTTATTGACCGTTCATGTTC
>JBAQEN010000416.1:0-4919 GCA_049286765.1 Methylococcaceae bacterium | reverse complement strand
TTATAAGAATGACTGAGTACTAGATGGATCATGGAAGCACACCTTCATGGTTGCGTGTATTACCGCCTCAATAGAACTTGCCACGTTACAAACCAAAAACATCCGGTATATCGGTCAAGATGAGATTCTTGAACGAGCACAGACACATTTATATTTTCCGGTGACGATAGACTATGACGGCAAGAAGATAACCAAGGAACTCAAACCCAATGGGTTATTCGGGCTGGAATACCACCAAGACGGTAAAGCTTTTTACCGTTTCTTTTTACTCGAAGCCGATCGTGCAACCGAACCGACCAAGGCAGGTACCTACCAGAGAAAAAGCTACAAGAGAACCATACTGCAATATCGAGAGTTTATCGGGAAAGGGCTGTACAAAGATGCGGCTTAAACTGAACGCGGGTATTGTGTCGCTCCATGTCACCACGTCTCCTCTAAGTCAGAAAAACATCATGGATGTGGTACGGGGAATAGCTCCAGAGAATAACTATCTCTGTTTCCAAAACCTTCCTATGTTCGGTACGTGGTTTCAACCGCCTGGTATCTTGTATCACCTTTATACGCAATCCTGGGAGAGAGTAGGCGCACAGCCATTCTACATTGACCACATCTAGGACTCTTGTGCTCTCTAAGTAGACTACGAAAAGAGGTGTCCGATGCCACTCTATGTTTTTACCGTACTAACACAATCGCGAGTAAGCTACACGACCGAAAAAATAATCATGGCCGCAGTATCACGCCCTACTTAGAAAAATCTTAATTAGGTGCTAAAATAAAAAGCACTTATTGTTAAGTTATTGATTTATATGGTGGGGTGTCAGGGACTCGAACCCTGGACCTATGGATTAAGAGTCCACTGCTCTACCAACTGAGCTAACACCCCGAATAATTATTGGCGGAGAGAGAGGGGTTCGAACCCTCGATACGTTGCCGTATACACACTTTCCAGGCGTGCGCCTTCGACCACTCGGCCATCTCTCCTACTTTTCCTTCCCACGCCGCGCATGAGAACCGAAAAGGATAATACAGATTGAATTTTGTTGCAATAACTTTTAGCCGGCACTTTCTTCCACCAGTGCTTCCAGCTCATTCCAGCGGGCATAAACTTGCTCCAGCTTAGCTTCTATTGCTTTCACTTCATCTAATGTGTTGGCAATAGCCAGGGGATCTTTTTTATAGAAATCCGGTGAACTGATTTGCTGAGTCAACGCCGCTTGTTTTTTTTCCAATTCATCAATCAAGTCCGGCAATTTATTCAGCTCTTGCTGCTCTTTGAAGCTTAATTTTTTCTTTTTTGCGGCGGCTGGTTGTTCTTGCCTAGGCGCTTCCGGTGTCGTTTTTGCCACGGCAGCGGGTTTGTCCTGTTTAGTCTGTTTAACATGGTTCATCCAGTCCGTATAACCGCCAACAAACTCATTTACGTCGCCTGAACCATCGAGAACAAATACACTGGTTACTACGTTATCCAGAAAAGCCCGGTCATGGCTTACCAGTAATAAAGTGCCATCATAATTCACCAGTTTTTCTTCCAGTAATTCCAGGGTTTCCAAATCCAGATCATTAGTGGGCTCGTCCATGACGATAAGATTTGCCGGTTTGGTAAATAATCGCGCTAATAACAGACGATTTTTTTCACCACCGGACAAGCTTTTTACCGGTGAACGTGCTCTGGCAGGTGCAAACAGGAAATCACCCAAGTACGACATCACATGGCGTTTGTTGCCTGCTATCTCGACAAAATCATTACCGTCAGCAACGGTGTCGGCTACTGTCATATTAGGATCGAGCTGATCGCGTAATTGATCAAAGTAGGCAATTTCCAGCTTTGTGCCCTGCTCTACCGTGCCGCTGTCCGGCTCCAGTTGCTTCAGTAATAGTTTTAATAAGGTTGATTTACCAGCGCCGTTGGCGCCTATCAAACCAATTTTATCGCCGCGTTGAATCAGTGTTGAAAAATGCTTGATAATTTGCCTGTCACCATAGCCAAAACAAATATCGTTTACTTCGATGACCTTTTTACCCGATGCATCGCCTCTTTCAAGAGCCAACCGGGCTGTACCCTGTTGGCTACGTCGCTGAGCCCGTTCATTACGCAGCTTTTCCAGGGCCCTGACACGACCTTCATTACGCGTGCGCCTGGCCTTTATGCCCTGTCTGATCCAGACTTCTTCATCCGCCAGTTTCTTGTCAAATTCAGCATTTTGATTGGCTTCGTCTTCAAGGGCGGCCGCTTTGCGGAGCAAATAATCGTCATAATTACCTGCCCATGACACCAGATTGCCGCGATCCAAATCAACAATTCGGGTCGCCAGTTTTTGCAAAAATGCCCGATCATGGGTGACAAATAATACTGCGCCCTGAAAGTTCAACAGTTGCTCTTCCAGCCAGGTAATGCTTTCAAAATCCAGATGGTTGGTAGGCTCATCCAGCAACAGCACTTCAGGCTCTATTACCAGGGCTCTCGCCAGCGCTACACGCCGTTTCCAGCCACCCGATAAGCCACTGATTTTTAATTCGCCCGGCAAATCCAGTTTGCTTAACGTGGTTTCAACCCGTTGTTGGAAATGCCAGCCATTATGGGCTTCAAGTTTATGCTGCAAATCACCCAGTTCGTTTAAAGCCTTGTCATCATCATAATTCATGGCTAAAGACAGCGCATGATAGCGGGTAATCCATTCACCCAACTCACCCAAACCACCCGCAACCGCATCATAAATTGTTGCATCATCCGGCAAATCGGGAGATTGCTCCAGCCACGCGAGTCTTAATTCAGGCTGCCGCCAAATATCGCCGTGATCGGCTAGTACATTACCGGCAATAATTTTCATCAGGGTTGATTTGCCTTCGCCATTGCGGCCTAACAAACCCACTCTTTCGCCAGCATCCAGCTGAAAGTCGGCATTTTTTAATAAAGCGTGAGTTCCATAAGCGATGGAGATGTTTGTTAAGCGTAATAAGGGCATTTCAAGGTTACTAGAAGTGATTAATGATTACATTATATAGAATAAACAGGTTGGCCTTTCACAATATGGAGAAAAATATGAGTTCTCACGCCATAGTTGGGCCAGTTGGCTTATTTTGCAAATACCGTCTTAATAAATCCAGCGCCAATAACGCAGCCTGATTTTGTTTGCGTTTGACGGGGCCAGCGACGGAATAGGTGGAGTGATGAAAGGCATCGCCAGTCAGTAGAGTGTTATAAAGAACAATAGATTTGTCTTTGTCGTGAAATTGCATATCATCGCCCCTATATAACTGAACCAGAATAAAATCAGCTCCACTGGTTTTTTGCATATCGGCTGCGATTGACTTTGCTGTGGTCATCAGGTTTTTCATATCGGCTTCCGCTACCAGACTTTGTCCTAATCTGCTTGTGGATTGATCATAGGCTGCGCTTAGCAGCCACTTATAACCTATACACTTGGCTGCCAGTAAGCCCTGACTGGCCGTTTCTATTACGGCTAAAATGTGCTTTCTGCGGATCATCAGTTTGTCTATTTCAAAAACCAGATCACCGGTAGTTTCGCCAAGTCCGTCGATGGCATAGACATAGTCGCCCAATTGTTCGGCAAATCTGGCAACTAGCGTAGTTATTGCCGTATCAGGGTAAGCGAATGGAAACAATAATTTGGTTTGCACTTCGTCAGCCCCTGCACGAAAACCCAACTGCACCTGAGCCGGTATTGCAATCGTGTTTATGCGTTCCTGAATAGCCGATTCCCCTATCCCCAAGGTTTTGATGGTGATTAAGTGACCGGGCTCTAATAAAAAGCGAGTGGACAATATGGGCAGGATACGTTGCTGAAATAAATGCTTCATTTCCAGCGGTACACCGGGTAAAAAAACAAACCAGCAGCGACCGTGCTGCAAGGAAAAGCCAGGAGCAGTCCCCCATTCATTATCTATACGTTCAGCCCCTTGAGGCAGCATTGCCTGTTTGCGGTTTGATTCGGGCATCGGTCTGTTTCTGTGTACAAAGAATTGGCTGATTTGTGCAAAGGCGATAACATCAAACTCCAGTGGCAAGCCAAAGGCATAAGCTACAGCCTCGGCGGTCAAATCATCGCTGGTAGGCCCCAGACCACCGGTGCAGATACAACAATCGGCTCGCTGTGATATGTCCCGTAATAAAACGATGAGGTCATCCAGTTTATCGCCTACAGCGGTATGCCGTGTTACTGTAAAGCCGCAAGCAGCGGCTTGTTGCGACAACCACGCGGCATTGGTATCGACTGTTTGTCCCGTTACAATTTCTTCGCCTTGCGAAAAGATTTCCAGTGTTGGATTCATTTTAAAAACTCATTGATCAGCACACTATGCCAAAACGGCAGGGTAATTAAACTTAATGCTGTAGTAACGGTGACTGTCATCGCATAAAGCGCACTATCCAGTCGATAGCGATCGCAAAAAACGATACCCAGAACCATGCTTGGCATCGCTAAATCCAGCACGGCTGCCGCTTTATGCTTGCCCTCCATAGGCAAATAACTGACCAGAAAGATTGCAAACAAAGGCATTAACAGCATTTTTATCAGGATAACGGGTGCCACATAGGGAATATTTCGAGCCGTGACCGCCTTCCAGTTTAAAGCCAGCCCCAGGGAAAACAGCATCAACGGCACGACAGCAGCGGATAATTTTTGTAGTACGCCAGCAAACCAAGCCGGAGCAACCAATCCATTAAGATTTAAAATGACCGCAATCGCCGCTGCCCAAAATGGCGGTGCATTAAGAAATGATATGGCTGACTTCGGCTTTTCGGAATTATCCTCTCCGTAATGCCGTACTATCATAATGCCGATAGTAAACAGGAAGGGCGATAATGCAAACAGGTCCATTTGAATAGCTACTGACCGTGCCCAATTACCAAAAATTTGCTCTAAAACGGGTAAGCCCAGATAGGTCACATTGGGAAATGC
>JBAQEN010000415.1:0-3470 GCA_049286765.1 Methylococcaceae bacterium | reverse complement strand
TAAGAAAATAAGTGCATGGGTTTTATCTATTTGACAGATTTTCGGTCTCAGCCTGGATGCAAACTCTGATCATGCACTTTGATATAAAGCTAGCTAGGCAATATATCATTGTTTGGAGAGATACAAGATACAAGCCTCGATGTAACGCAGTGGAATCGAGGATAACCCGAGCCTATAAATCCTCGATTCCGTTTCACTGCATCGAGGCTACGGCATAAGATGCTTCCCAATAGATATAATGATGGTTAATTACCGGCGTAATTTTGTTCCCGGTGGAACTTATTTCTTTATGGTTACATTAGGGATGCGGAATTCACGGCAACTGGTTGAATCGATTGGTTTGTTGCGGTTTGCTTTTCGTAAAACACGGGAGGCTAAACCTGTCCAGACAGACGCTATGGTGGTTTTGCCGGAGCATCTGCATAGCATTTGGACTTTACCGCTAACCGATAGCGATTATCCAGGGAGATGGAAGGCTATTAATTCTGTTTTTACACGCGAACTAGAAAAAAGCGGTGTACCTGTTGATAAACGTAAAGACGGTAGTGCCTTAATCTGACAACGGCGCTATTGGGAACATACGATCCGTGATATCGACGATTTGAATCGCCAGATCGATTCCATTCACTTTAATCCGGTTAAACCTAGTTTGGTGGAGCGTGTGATAGATTGGCCTTATTCGTCGTTTCATCGCTATGTTAGACAAGGTTAATTGCCAATAAATTGAGCGGGTGAAAATGTTGACGACATGAAATTGGGAGAACCTAATTCCAGAAAATAACTGAGGTCAGAGCAAAGTTATATGCCTGCATTGAGCTTAACCGAAGCGCGGTTATAATACGATATTTAGATCAGCTTTCCGTGCCGCGCCAGGTTAGCTTTACATGGAATCGCCATAGACGACAACCCGGGCTCAAAATGAAGACAGGCCTATTACAAAACGAACTCCAGCCCAATGCTGCTATTCAATGAGTCCCAGGCGAAGGGATCTACCTCGCTAAATCGCGCACGCCTGTTCTATTCCGGCGCTGCGGCGTTACTACTGGTGCTGATGTTCCTCGGCTTCCAGCAGTTTTATCTGCATGGCAAGGCCTATCCCAACCGTGAACTCGCTCCGCCGATACGAACATTACTGATCCTGCACGGCATCGGCATGTCTGCGTGGGTGTTGCTGTTCTTCGTTCAGCCGCTGTTGATTATGACCGGTAACCGCCGCGTTCACATGATGCTCGGACGAATCGGCGCGGTGCTTGCGGCTTGCATCGTTATTCTCGGTTTTCGGCTTGGGATTGAAGCGACGCAAATCAGCCCGCCCGACCTGATAATCTGGGGCTTGACGCCCAAACAGTTCATGGCCGTTCCGATCATCGGTATTATGATCTTCGCCGGTTATGTGATTACCGGCGTGTGGAACCGGCGGCGACCGGAAATGCATCGGCCGATGATGCTGCTGGCCACGCTGGCCGCAATACCGGCAGCTGTCAGCCGCATTGATTTCATCAACGTTCTCTACCACGGCACGGTGTGGGAGACGGTATTTGGTCCATTTTTTGGGACGCTGGTGGCCGGGGTGTTTTTGCTTGTCATAAAGTGGCTACTGACACGGTCGTTGGACCGGTGGTTTGCGCTAGGGTATGCAGGGCTTGCCGTCTCCAGCGCGTTGATCATGCAGTTGGCGACGACCCAGGCATGGGATCACTTTGCGAACTACCTGCTTCGGTGATATCGAGCCAAGGGTGGATGGTTTCGTTTAAGGTCAATGAGAGCGGCGCGCTCTTTAATCTTTACCTTAGGCTCAAATGATATTTATGCGAATACGATCATGATCAGATTGAACCTGTTCGACAGAATTGACCATTTGATGATCGAGGTAAATGATCCTCAAGCTAGTTATGATGACTTTTATAAGGAATTTGCGTTGCCTCAAGCCTGGCCCCTAATGACCTCCGAAAGGTATGCGAGCATAGGCATTAATTTTGGCAACGTCAACATTGAACTTATATCATTCAAAGAGAGATTTGGTGTCACAAATACTCAATATCTGGGGCTTAGCGGGGTTTGTCTTACCAGTCACACCGACTGTGAAAAGTTAAGAGCCAAATTGAGCGGCGAAAGACTGGATCTGTTGGATGGAGAAGACGCCCAGGGCTACAAAACATTTGTCATTGCCAGTAAGGAAGCTCCAACCGTTTTTGTTTGCTATTACAAATTTAATACAGATGGATGGAAAACGCGTCTTAACGAGGAATACAAAAAATCGAACGGTGGAGCTTTTAACGTTACCAAAATAGAGGAGGTTTGTATTCGCAATCCACTGTTAGAAAACTGTGAGTTTAACTTCAGCCAGTCCGACTCGGTAAAGTTACGATACTCCAAAATGCCCGAAGTACGCCTAAAATCAGCCCAAGTCAGTTTAATTGGAAAGTCAATTGTTGTTGGTGAGACATTATTTTCATTCTGCTGATGATTGATTGTTTTCTAATTTTCGCTAGCAGTCAGAGAAATAGAGAATAAGCCTATAACTAATTGAAATAATTGGGTTCTGAGTAAAATTAAATGCCTAGCACAATGCTCAACCGGAGCGCGGCAATACGACGGATTCATTTTTTAGCCTTCCGAGTCGCCCGGTTAGATTTACGATGATTAACATAGTGGACAGATCGTGCAAATTTGAATTTTTTACCAAGCTACAAAATGTAGCTAGTAAAAATGACTTTAGTGTCTATCTCTCCGATGAATTCTTCATCGCTGCACCTGATAACGACACGATCAAATAATGGATGAATATTCATCATATATTTCTCCAAGTAGCTGTAATTAAAGTATCAATAGTCAAATACCTCCGGCAAAGCCGGAGGCTTGAAAATATGAACCGCTCAAAGCGGGTTAATTTTGTGCCACCTAAAGGTGGCAATGCCTTAAAATAAATCGAGTTGGTCTATTCGCTTGTCCTCTTGTTCTTGATGTCTGATGTAATTTCTCACTGTTGCCTCGTCTCTACCCACTGTTGAAACAAAATAACCTCTTGCCCAGAAACTCTGGCCCGTGAAATTCTTTCTTCGTCCCATATAGGTTCGTGCTATGGATATGGCACTTTTACCTTTAATAAATCCAACAACCTGTGCTACTGAGTATTTAGGTGGAATCGAGATTAAAATGTGGACATGATCTGACATCAAATGCCCTTCCTCAATCTTGCATTCCTTTTGTAATGCCAAATCTTTTAGCATCGATCCTAGATATTGCCTCAACTCCTTATATAGGCTTTTCTTCCTATATTTGGGAATCCAGACTATGTGGTACTTACATTCCCATTTTGTATGTTTTAAACTCTCTGGTGAATTCATCGTTTGTTTCCCTATCTTTTGAACTTTAGGCGGTTCACAGATAGGGAGACTCTCGATGATTCCCGTAATTGTCAAACTTTGTGAGTCCCCCAGCAGAGCTGGGGGTTTACTTATGATTAATTA
>JBAQEN010000414.1:0-6206 GCA_049286765.1 Methylococcaceae bacterium | reverse complement strand
CCCTACAGGCCGGCGCAGAAATCACGACCAGCGCCGATAGCAGACATCTCATCTATCGGGTGCCGGTCAATAAATCATTATTAGTAAACATTGACCGGAATGTCAGTAAATTAACCAAAGGTAACGACGCAATAGCCGATATTACCCTCTTCCCTCCAAGGCAACTGTTGTTACGAGGAAGATCAATAGGCGGCACCAACGCGACGATCTGGGATTCTAATAATCATATCGCCATGGTTGTGGATGTTGAAGTCACGCATAATCTGGATGGGCTTAAACAAAAACTGTATGAAATGCTGCCCAATGAGCATATTGAAGTTCGAGGCGCCGAAAAATGTATCATTCTCGGCGGCGAGGTCTCCAATCTGGTCAATATGGATTTTGCGATGAAAGTTGCACAAGGCTATGTTTCAGCTGGAATTGGCGGTGGCGGTAGTGGCGGCGGCGGCTGTTCTCCTAGCAGTAGCGGTAGTAGCGGTGGCGGCGGCAACAATAGCAGCCAATATATCGTCAATACGATGCATGTCGGCGGCGAACAGCAAGTGATGCTGGAAGTCAAAATTGCTGAAGTCAGCCGTTCCTTGGCTCGATTGCTGCGTTTAGATAGCGGGGCAAACAAAACCAATCAAGAAGATGGCTCATTTATCTGGTCAGTTCTTACCGGCGCCGCCGGCGCCTTTAGTGGTGCTTATGTGGCTGGCGATACGCTTTTTCACTGGAGTCTGGATTTCAGCAGAAACACCGATCTGGCGACCATTTTGGCTGAACCCAACCTGACCACGCTCAGCGGCAAAAAAGCCTCGTTTTTATCGGGCGGGGAATTCCCTTATACCGCCTGTACCGCAGGCCAGGGCAACACGGGTATAGTCCCTTGTACGGTCAACTTCAAACCATTCGGGGTAGGCCTGGAATTTACGCCTGTGATACTGGATTCCAACAGAATCAACCTGACGACCCATGTCTCAGTCAGTTCATTGAGCAATAAAGCCAATGAAATTGTTACCGCAGGCTTTGAATCTACAAGTATCATTGGCGATGATCCGGTTACGCTTAATTTACAACCTGTACCCAGCCTTGACCTCCGGGAATCCGTCAACACCCTTGAACTTGCTGACGGGCAAACGATGTCCATTGCTGGCTTGATTAGCGCGAACAATACCAACAAACAGGAACAAACCCCAGGACTGGCTGATATCCCCGTGTTAGGTTCGTTGTTTAGAAACAGGGAAGCGCGCAGCGATAAAAAGGAGCTGGTCATTTTAATAACACCGCACCTGGCAAAACCGGTACCGCCCGACCAGATCAAACTGCCTACGGATTATTATGTCGCGCCGGACGATATCGAATTCTATTTATTGGGCCGGATGGAAGCAAGAAAGAAACAAGCAGACATCGCTCAGGCGCCGGTATTCGATCCCATGTCCGGCGGCACAACCGGTCAGTTTGGCCACCAATTAAACGACGGAGATTCAAAATGAAAATTTCAACTATCCCTGCCCTGGTGGCTGGCGTTTTATGGCTTGCCGGCTGCGCTGACGGCAATTTCAGACCGTACGTACTGGACGATAGTTTCGGTAAGACGGCCAAACAAATGGTTAATGCCTCGATTGCAAATCCGCAGGCGGCAAAAAATCCACCGGCTGACTCGCCCAGAAAAATGGACGGTTATGCCGGGGTGAATACTATAAACAGTTATCGTCAAACTTTTAGCCAAATAGAACAACCGCAAGGATTAACAATTAACATCGGTGGAAGTTCGGGCAGTTCCGGTTCCGGCGGCCAATGATGTAGTATTATTGAACACGCATCGATCAAGGCAGGAGTATTGTTATGAACACGACGTTGACTCCGTTACGCAAAGAGAAAGGGACTGTGCTGGTTTTAGTTGCCCTTTCTCTTGTTCTTTTAATGGGCGTAGCTGGATTAGCCATTGATTTAAGTCACGCCGAGGTCAACAAAACCCGGCAGCAGAATCTGGCCGATGCGTTGGCGTTAAGCGCCGCAATTTCACTGAACAAAGGGGACAATCCTTCCGCTGCCGAGGCCTATGCCAGAGCCAATACACTCGCCCTTTTTAAAAACAGCCCCGGCAACGCCGAAATCAATACGGCTATTGCATCTGGCCTCGACTTTGCCTTCTCCTTCACCAATATCAATGACCTCAACGCCAGCACTGCCGGTAACTGGAAATCCGCGGGAGACGCATTCTGGGACACTTTAACTAATAAGGCTCATTTTGTCAGGGTCACGAGTCTAAATACACCGATGAACATCTCTACCTGGTTTGCCGCTGTCATTGGTTTCAATAACATGGCGGTGTCTAATTCAGCGGTAGCTGGATTTACTCCTATCACACCATGCGATCTGGCGCCTATTATGATGTGTACTGAGAATCCTGCTTCGCCTGATATAGATTGCAAGGATGGAAGCTGTTACGGTTACACCATAAAAAACATCTATTGTTTAACCAGTAGTACCAGTAACGGTTCAGGCGGGAAGGATCAATGTGCGGCCACTAGTAGCTCTATTTTAGGGGCTGGCAATATTGGTTTATTAAATATTGCGAATGCCTTTCCCGATTCCGGCCTTAATAATGGTGCCGCAACGGTCAAAAAATGTTTAGCAGGCGATCCCATATGTCAAAATTTGTGTTTACTTGATGATCCTTCAACCGTTCCTACCAAAACCGGCGCTGACTGGGGACCAGTAAGAGAAGGAATTGACAGCATTTTTGATCAGGATCATCCTGAATTAGGCTTCCCTTCTGATACCATTACCGGTCTGGGACAAACAACACCCGGTAGTGTAAGTACCGCTGATACCTATCTTAATTATAATGAGATTAATAGCCACTATCTCGGTACCCCAACAGCCCCATATCTAATACCTATTGGAGGTATACCCTATACCGATTTTAATAGCACAACATTCAAAAACCCTTATACAGAATATAAAACATTCAAGGGGCAAAAGGAATCAGGTTTGAACTCCGATGCAAAATACGGACAAAGGATTATAAGCGTACCTTTCGTTGACTGCACCGACCTTAAAAATGGAGTTGATCCTAGCGTACCCCTCAAGGGCTATGGATGTTTTTTCCTTACTGCTCGTGCAGAAAAAAATGCTGCCGAGGTATTCATCCTGGGTCAGTTTATTGAAGATCAGGACTTATGCCAATCAACCGGTAACAACACTTCTACTAGTGATTTTGGATTTGATAAAGTCATTTTATATAAAGACCCTTTTGGAGGCCATTCTTAATGCCTGAAAAATGCCTTCGTTATAATCATCAAGCTGGTGCAGCGCTTATTGAATTTGCGATAATTGTGCCTTTGCTACTGCTTCTGGTAGTTGGGGTTTCAGAATTCGCTTATGCTTTTTATCATCTGAATATGTTAAATAAATCGGTTCAGGATGGTGCGCGTTATTTTTCCGACCCCCTTCAAGCGCGGAAAGGCGTATCGATTGATGTGATCGATGTCAATCCGGCGACAAATGCCACTAATATCGCTACCACAAGAAATCTGATTATTTTTGGCAAACTTGACGGAACAGCTCCAACATTGTTATGTAATCCATTGCGTACTCCACCATGTGACGTGGCCTATTACAACACCCCAACCATAAGCGTTGTGGGTGCTGGTAATAATCATATCCAGGTAACCGCCGTTTACAACCACAATTTCATGCTGGGCAATGTCCTCAATAATTTTACTGCACTCGGGATAAGCAATCCGTTCCCATTAACCGCTTCAACTGTCTTGAGAGTGGAGGGTGGAACATGAAAGCGCAACGCGGCGCGGCGATGGTTGAATTCGCCCTGATTGCCCTGTTATTTTTCATGCTTTTATTCGGCATTATTGAATTCGGACGCGCCTTCTTTACTTACAACACGCTGGTTGAAGCAACCCGCAGGGGTGCGCGCGTCGCTGCGGTTTGCCCGGTTTCTGCAGGCGGCATAACCCAAGTCAAACAAGTGACTATTTTCGATACCCCAGGTGGCACAAGCACGCCATTGTTAGGGCTTACTGAAAATGACATCCAGGTGAGTTATTGGACAATAGACTCAACCGGTACTTTGGTAGAGATCGCCTCCCCTTTTCCGTCGGTGGCTGACAGTAATACTTACGATAAAACTCAGTTGGTCCGTGTAGAAATTTTGCCCTCTTTTACACACACTCTGTTCATTCCTTTATTACAAAATACCTTTTCCGTTCCCAGCATTCAAACAACCCTCCCCAGTGAAAGCCTTGGGAGAGTCACCGACGATAATCCGGTAACAAAACGGTGTTGTCCCGGTGATGGTTACAGTGGCACATTGTGCACCCCATAAAGCAGCGTAGGTTGGGTTGCCTGCTGTTTGGCAACCCAACATCTAATGGGTTGACGGTCATGTTGGGTTGGCTATCGCCAGCCACAACCTACGACTGCCCACTACCAAGCTAATGAAATTTATTGTATTCTTTTTTAAATAATCGCAATTAATCGCTATACTGTAGTTCTGAAAAATAAACCAATTTTCTGAAATTAACCTTGAGTTGATCACAAACCCATGCAAAAGGACGCTATTTCAATTCAAATTCTCGGTAGCAGCCAGTCTAAACTGACTCAATATCGCAGCCAAATTTCTTCTTTGATCAACAAGGAAGTTACGACGCTTTTATACGACAACTCAATGCACGGGCTGCTTTATAAGGATAAATTGCCACCCAACTTGCTGATTTGTCTGCTCGACGACACGACAATCGAGGCGCTGAACCATTTAAGCACCCTGCCCTCCGCCATTCGCCCGGCTTTGCTGGTGATTGCATCCGACAATGATCAACAGAAAATGCGGATAGCCATGCAGGCCGGCGCCCGGGATTTTTTTACCAGTCCTGTTGATAACCAGGAATTGCATAAATCTTTAAACCAGATAATTTTCGATTTGAGACGGGGGCGTGCAAAGCAGGGAATTTTAACCACGGTGATCAACGCCAAAGGCGGTTCAGGCGGGAGCTTTATCGCTTGTAATTTAGCCCATATCACCTCGGCACTTTCCGATTCCAGTGTCGTATTGATGGATTTTGACCTGCAATTCGGCACCCAGTCGCTAAAACTGGATCTCAAACCCCTGCACACGATCGTTGAAGCGCTTAATGATGTCGCTCAACTGGATTTTGACGCTATCGACGGTTATATGGCCCAGCATAAAAGCGGCTTGCGCTTGCTTTCCACTGCCTTTGAACAACTGGTCCTGCCCGGTGAAATCTCTGTAGAGCACCTTGATCAGTTGTTGACGCTGATCATCAGTCATTACGACCGGGTTTTTATTGACCTGCCCCGTAATATCGATCCGTTATCCGCAACGATCCTGGAGCGGTCTGATCAAATTGTCATTGTCGTTCAGCAAAGTCTGGCCCATATGCGCGACGCCAAACGTTTAGCCAGGATTTTGAAGTCAGAATTCAATATTTCCGAAAAAAATATCCTGATTGTCGTTAACCGCTACGATGCAAATAGCAGTTTAGGATTAGACGACATAAAGGGGAATCTTGAAGCCAGCGCGCTTTACAAGATTCCCAACGATTTTGATAAAGTCTCAAACTCTACCAATCTGGGTACTCCAATCTACGATTACGCACGCAATTCGGCGATCACCAAAGCCATGATCTCATTGGCTGAATCGCTGAATGTAACTATAAAAGACAAATTTAAAGAAAAAGGTTTTTTTAAAAGGCTTTTTGGTTCCAAGGCTAAATAACACATTCGTTCCCGGGATTCAGGTTTGACTCCAGGATTTCCGGAGTTAAGCTGCCAACTTAAGGCGGAACAGGCATGCATACACGGGGCGTGCTGCCCGCCTCAATTCCCAAGGCGCGCTACAGCCGATGCTCTTATTCCTGGTACAGATGCCGGAGAACAAAACCTTTCCGGGTTACCATGTAAACCTTGAGATTGGTAAATTCAGGAGTAGCTTAAGGCGCCTCTGTACATTCAAAAAACTTTTATAAACTTCAATCAGTTTCAGGCAAATAAGTTTTTGTTTTATTAATTTCAATTTGCCGAGTAGCTAAAAAATAGGTTGTGTAAACACGCTTTGAACTACCATTATGCTAAAAATCGCAGTTGGGGCGAGCGGGATTTTGGAATGCTCAAATGCGATTTTTAGGGTTAAGCTAACATGCGATCTTCCATAACAGCAGGGCAAGCGGATAGCCGGAAAT
>JBAQEN010000413.1:0-3891 GCA_049286765.1 Methylococcaceae bacterium | reverse complement strand
CGTTTGTTTTAAGCGTTTTTCTGCGGCATTTAACTCGGCGCTGGTGACTTGGGCTTTACTTTCTGCCTCGATGAGTCGGCGCTGGGCAATGACGTTGGCTTTAAAGAGCAGTTCCGCACGATTTTTTTCAGTGCGCGCCAGTTGGTCTGCCGCGCGCGCTTTTTGAACATCAAGTTCCAATAGCGCCATATCGCTGGTTCCACTGAGGCGTGCAGCTAATGAGGCTAATACCTGTCCTTGTTCTACTGGCATCCCCACTTTCGGTAACGCCCCGGCCGAAGTCAGTAAGTGCCCGCTGGTAGGAGCGCTGACATAGGCTTCATGTCCTGCGGAGGCTTTGATGGTGCCGAACGCCCGCACGGACTTTTGCAATTCATGACGGCCAATGACTTCGGTGGCAAAATCGACCTTCCATTGTTGTTCTTTAAGAAAGGGTATATCGCCACCGTGATCCTTTTCATCGCCTGCTGCGGCAAGGGCCGCTTCAAGATTCGGATAAACAGGAACTTCGCCTAATTCGTGGCGAACCGTTAACGTTTTTGATGTTAATTCGACGGCTAGCTGCCGTTTTCCTGCATAGTGAGGTTCTGCTTTAGGGACAAAGATGCCCGGCACAGACGGTGAATCGGTTGAGAACCGTTCCATGGGCTGATCTTGACTGCTTAAAATAACCGTGACCGTACCTTCCGCTACAGGCTGGAAATCACTGAGAGTAGAAAAATGTGCGGCAAACATTGATGCCTGCCCAACCGTTAAGGCTGAGAATTCGACAAACAATTCGGTTTTATCGCTGTAATTGGTAAAAACATACGCTTTAGGCTTTTGTTTTTGGCCGCCTGCGTCCGTGGTCTGGTCCGAACAAGCTATTAACAGCGTCAGTGCTAAAAAAACGATACTTTTTAATAAATAATTCATTGAGTCATTAGCTAATTTATTGGGTTATTCCAGCAATTAATCGATCCAGCTTTAAAAGCTTGCTGGTTGGAGTATCTTTTCTACCGTGAGTACTTCGGTTAAAGGCGCTGCTGTTTGTGCATGAGCCGGTATAACAAGACATCGATGCCAGGAATAAAGCATTCAAAGTACAAAACCGACTGACAGTCGGTATTTTATGCAGCCGTTTTTTAAATCGAGCCATCTTATTTGCAAATCGTGGAGGTTAAAGTAAATGATGCAGCGGCATGGCTAATGCCAAAATGCCGCTAAAAAAGACGATAAAAAGGAGCGATGAAAAAAACACAGTGTAACGATTTACTGACTTGGGTTGTTCCAGTAACTGTTGAATTCTGATATCAATATGACTGCCATTGAAAGCAATAACACCAATGTCCTGCTCCGGGAGCGGCGTGTTCAGTTTGCGCGCGATGTCGACAATGGTTTCCGCCACAAAAAACCGATCGCCTACTTTTTGTACCGCAGCGACATCACAAATTTGTTCGTGCGCCAATTCCAAATCGGCCAGCAATTGTTGACGGGTCCCGGAGCAATGAAACAAGGCCGCCAGACTCAAGAATAATCGCCGTAAAACATCGCGCCGTTGACAATGCGCCTGCTCATGCGCAAGCACAACGTCTAATTGTTTTGGCGATAATTGCTCCATGAGCCGTGAAGAAATAAAAGCGTAGGGCGCAAACAATCCGGAAGAGAAAACAAAAAAATGATCACTGCTAATACGAAAAACACCACGCTGCCGCTCCGGTTGACCGATAAGCCGGAGTGTTGCTTGGAAGTGCCAATGTTTGATCAGTAAATGAATACCTTTATAGGCATTAAACAGCATGACCGCCGCTAGTACGCTGATGCCACTCATCCATAACGCACCAGATAGATGGACAATAGGATCGAACCAACATAAATGCGCTATGCCATTCGTATGGCTGGAGCAATGTTCGGTTGCTATTTCATGGCTATCCATCCAGGAAGGCATTAACCCGAAAAAAGCTAACAAGAGCCCCATAAAGGCCGGACTGAGCAGCCATAGTGTCAGAATATTAGATCTGATTTGGCAAGGTAAGCGAGTTAGATTATTTCGGACCTTAGGATATAAAAGCGCCGACAGCAATGCTGCCAAACCCGCAAAAAAGAGCAATGCCAATAGCCCCGACTGGATTAAATGCAGGGTCATGACAACAGTTCATTATCGCGATTTAAGCGATATTCGTTAATCAATTCCTCAAGCCTATCAAGATGAGCCTCATCGGTACGGGCCGCAATGTCAACGAAAGCGGCCAGCATTCCATCTGAATTGTTTTTTGAAATTGTATTAACGACATCGTTAATCATTCGACCCATGAGTTCATCGCGGCCTACTATCGCCTGATAGACATAAGCATGGCTAATTTTTTGACGCGCTAAAAGTTTCTTCTTGAATAAGCGTTCGAGTGTCGATTGGATAGTATTGTGAGAAATACCGCGCGATTTTCCTAATGCGCTATAAACGCCTTTCGCATCAAATTCTCCGTGTGACCACAGATGCTCAAGAACCGCCATTTCCAGCTCTCCTAAATAAGGACGCTTTAAACTCTGCATAAAAAATCAATTCACAAGTGGCTTAAAATATAAATAAAAGCCAATTCTAAGCAGCTATAAACCGACTGTCAATCGGTGTTTTATGCATTCCCAGTGTTAGCTCAGTAAGCGCTGAATAAATCCATAGTTTCATCTTCAAACGGCCAATACCATTTATTTACAAATTTTGGGTCATATGAAGTAGACAAAGTAGCCGTTTTCCGCTGTTCGCCTTAATCCGTTTGCCGCAGGGATACGACAGACGGATTTTAACCTTAGGCGATCATCAATTGCAGAAGCAGCGATGGCATGCCATTCCTCGGCCCCTATACAAAGATAAGAAATGATGTAAAGCAGAGCATTGCAACGGGTATTGTCAGTCAGGCCTATTCGTTCTCGGTTTTCAAAATATTTCCGCTAACATCCAGTTCAAGCTCGATTTCCTTGCCCGCCACTTTGACCTCCACTTCGTAGCCGGTCACCGTGCCGTCTGGCTTCATTAATTGTTCTACTTCCTTGATCTCGCCTTTGGGGTGCGCTTTCTTGACAGCCTGAGCGACTGGTTCAGGCAGCGATTTGCCGTCGATTTCCTCTTCCTTCTGTAACAGTGTGCCATCGGCGCTATACAAAAATTCGTACTCTACGCCGTTTTCCTTGTATTCCACCTCATAGGCCGCTTTGCCTGCAAACGTTTCTTCTTCAAACTCTAATCCTTTGGCATTCGGATAAGCTTTTTCGAAGGCAGCGATGACCTCTTTCGGTACCTGATCTTTCTTCAATTCTTTTTCGCCTGCGTTGACTTGGCCGAAAATCATCGACGCGGCAACTAAGGCAACTGACATGATGTATTGGCTTTTCATAAATACTCCGTTGGTTATGGACAAATGTGTGGACTAAAACACTTAAACCGCGTTCCTGCAGGGAACCGTGGAGGCGAGATACCTCTACGATAAGAATTTCCATTGACTTCTTTATACGCTTATGTAGTAGAATAATCAACAATCAAGTTATATAAGAACATATTTATGCAGTGTTCCTGGCTAATCTTCATCGTCAGCTTGCCGACCCAGAACTCCGCCGGTCGCATGCGTGTCTGGCGAGCACTCAAGGCTCTGGGCTGCGGCGTCTTGCGCGATGGCGTTTATTTAATGCCGCATCGTCCGGAGTTCCGGCCAACGCTTCAGCTTCAGGTCGAAGACGTTATCGCGGGGGGTGGAAGCGCCCATATCCTGGCCTTGAACAGCGAAAATCAGGATCAGCAAAAAGTCTTCGAAACTTTATTCGACCGATCAGCCGATTACGCAAAACTGGTCGAGGACATCCGGCAAACCGTTAACTTGAATCTCCAGCCGGAAGACCTGGCTAAACTCTCAAAACAGCTTC
>JBAQEN010000412.1:0-2490 GCA_049286765.1 Methylococcaceae bacterium | reverse complement strand
AGATAACACCTGGTTATCGCCGATACCGGTACGTTGGGATATGCGTAAGGTATTGACCGTTTCGACTGTGTTGGGTGTAGTCGGTGTGTCGCAAACCTTTTTACTGCTGATCATTGCCAAAAATCATTTTCACGTTAGTCTTGAAGAACTACAAACGATTATTTTCCTAAAGCTGGCCATTGCCGGTCACTTAACATTGCTGATTACCCGTACCCGAAGTTTTTTCCTGCTAAGTCCTTTTCCGGCACCTATTTTGTTATTTGCAATTATTAGCACCCAAACGGTTTCTACACTCATTGCGGGAATGGGCTGGTTTGTGACGCCTATTTCCTGGGAATACGTCGGCTTAATCTGGGTTTATTGTTTAGTCTGGGTGTTTATTAATGATAGTGTGAAATTATTGGTATACCGACATTTAGAACATAGAACCCGCCGACACAGTCACTTTCTCGGTAACCTTAAAGAATCCTTGCATAACTACAACACAAAGCATAAACGGTTTCAAAATCTACCATGATATGAAATCCACCTTGTTCTTGAATAAACAGATTAACTGATTTAACTTTTTAGGCAACACGCTAGCAGCCATTATGGATTGACAACGAATAGAAGCACTTCCTACTGGAGTTCAAACTTCTCTGGATGATTTTATTACCTTCACTTCGATAATCGAAAAACTGCCACTTGAGATACTTTGGCATTTCTCAGGGTCATTTCCGAATATGCACTACATATTCAAGAGCGTGGTTATCAATAAGCTACAAGCAACAGTAATGAGACAAGACGTAAATGAGTATATGAACGAGATTGTTTCAAAGTTCAAACTGCTGAGCTTATAAAGTAAATTCGGCTATTTACTTCAAGAAAGTCAGTTGCTCGCTTAAAGACCTCTGATATGGCTAATTGCTGGCCAGCTCACTACATGAGATAGTCCCATGTGAGTCTGAAGATGGTTGATTACGCTCTCAACCCGTTCAGGTAAGTCGTAGAATTCGATAACCAGAGGCAAGTCCAGAGACAAATCTAGTAGGTGGCTGGTACGAAGTGTTCCGTCGGGTCCAAACCCCATAATCCCTTGTAATACCGTGATGCCTGAGACCTTCTCTTCGTCGTGCAAAAAATCGATGATACCGCCGAGCAGATGTTCGCCTTCCCGAAGATAAATTCGTGCTACTGTAATAGATTGAGTTGTCATAACTAATTCCTAAATGATGTAGTTAACCGAATCGCCATCATGCCGAACGCATTGACGGCAGCGTATAGGCTTCACATAAGGCAAGGTACAATGGTATTGAATTTATTAATTTAGAAGTCCCGCTTGCCAAAAAAGCGGTTGCCATCAGCGGAATCATAATTTCATGACTGCTGGTCATTTCCATAACAATCACAAATGACGTGAGCGGTGTTTGCAGCATGCCTGAGAAATAAGCGGTCATACTCAGTAAAATCATCACCGATACTGGCGCTATCGGAAACCAGCTCGCCAAATCGACACCTACCCCAGCCCCTGTTGCGAGTGACGGTACAAAAATACCGCTGGGTATGCCGCTAAAAAAAGTTGCGCAAGTAGTAAGCATTTTCAGGAACGGATAAGAAGGCTCCATGGATTGGGCGCTGTGCAATATGGCCTTGGTTTGTTGATAACCAGTACCCACAGTAGCGCCATTAGAAAAATAATTCACAGTAGCGATAATTCCGCCGCATGTTATAGCGATCACAACAATCGAGATGCCTGTTCGCTTGAGGAGCCGACTGCCAAGAACAGTAATTTTGCTAAATAACCCACCCAGAAGCCCACCGATAATCCCGCATAACGGTATAGCAAACCAGCTTTGTCCCATGGGCATGATCAGTGATTCATCCTCAAAATAAATGTAGCTGTTTAATAAAGCATAGGCAGTGACACCAGAAAAAATGATAGCGGTTAATACCAGACTGCTGATGCGTTCTTCCAGGGTTCGGCCCATTTCTTCAATGGCAAAAATAATACCCGCCAAAGGGGTACTGAACATAGCCGCAAAACCGGCCGCACTGCCGGCCAGAATCAAACCCTTCTCCATATAATGAGGCGGGAATTTAATTGCCTTGGCAAGTGACAACATAATGGATGCACCGACATGTACAGCGGGACCGCCAAAACCGACCGATGCGCCTGAAAGCAAACCCAAAATCGGCAAAAACATTTTCCCGAAAGCAATTCTCAAGGAAATTAATTTGGATCTTTCTTTTAGATTGCTAGCGGTTTCTAGTGCTGTTTTAACTTGCGGGATGCCACTACGTTCGCTGCCTGGAAAGAAACGAAAGGTGATCCATGCTGTAAAGCCCAGTCCGACAGGCGGAATAACGAAATGAAACCAGGGATAGTGTATTGAAAGGGTGAGGTAGGTTTGTGTGGCCCACTCGCTAAGTAAGGTCATTACAACGATGACCAGCCCGACAATGATTGCGCCTATCCAGAATACCAGTCGCTGCTTCCAGGCGATATAGGAA
>JBAQEN010000411.1:0-2931 GCA_049286765.1 Methylococcaceae bacterium | reverse complement strand
GATGCGAACACTGACCAGCATAAATCAACTGATACCGCTTCACAGAATAATCAAACCGGCTCTGCTCCTGATGCAATGAATGAAGAACAGGCAGCCCCAAAAAAACCGACTATTACGCCGGGTTCCCATGGCGAACACCTGCTTCAGGAAAAGTGGGGCGCACGAGACAGAGCATTGAATTTTTACGACAGACAAGTTCTGGATTACCTGGCGCCAAAAATGCAGGAATTTATTGCCCGTCAGGAATTTCTGTTTGTCGCCACAGCCGACAGCAACGGCGAATGCGATTGCACATCAAAATTCGGAAAACCCGGCTTTATTCGGGTGCTCAGCAATAAATATCTGATGTATCCTGAATACCGGGGCAATGGCGTATTCGCCAATAGCGGCAATATGACTGAAAATCCGCATATCGCCCTGCTGATAATTGATTTTACCAGGGATACGGTGGGCCTGCATGTTAATGGTAAAGTCAGAATTGTCGCTAACGATGAGCTGCTTCAATATGCCGATAAATTGCCTCAAGATGTTATTGATGAAATCCATCAGGAAGGCAAAAAATGTCCCGAACGCTGGATGATGATAGAGGTTGAAGAAGCCTATATTCAATGCTCCAAGCATATCCCGTTGATGAAAAAACTTGATAAAAAAATTGATTGGGGTACCGATAATGTCGCAGCAAAGGGCGGTGATTATTTTCAACTGAGGAATATACCGCTTTATGACCGGATAGGCGGGAACAAAGCCATGGATGTGGTAGTAGATCTGTTCTACCAGAAAGTAATGCAGGATGACCTGGTCGGTCATTTTTTCGAGGATGCTGATATGGCGGGTCTACGATTGAAGCAGAAATCATTTCTATCAATGGCTTTTGGCGGTCCTTATCAATATTCCGATGCTGAACTGCGCGCTGTACATAAACCCTTAATTGAAAAATACGGGTTATCCGATAAACATTTCAACCGGTTCCTTGAGCTCTTCAAAGAAACGTCAATCGAATTAAATATTTCCGCCAACGAACTACAGGGGATGATGGAAATCCTGGAAAGTACGCGCGATTCAGTATTAAATCGATAAGCGCACTGAAAGCGGGGGAGTATAAAAAACACACCTTTGAGTGACGTCAATATAATTACAAATGTAAGAGTAAGGAGCGATCATGATAAAAAAAGGCAACTTGGAACAGGATGATAATACATTTTGGCAAAAAGCTTTTTTTTCCGATCTCAGGCCGGTGCATCCGCTACGAAGCGCCCGACATGTGGTAACCGCACAACATCCGGAAAAAATTGGTGATGCAGGAGAACTTTGGTTACAACAATTATTTCAAGGAAGGCCTACAGAAAAAAACACTAGCGATAAAATGCGGGTCTACAAATCAGGAGCGGTTGTATATGAAATCCCCTTGCTGAATCTTAAATGGAAAACAATTATCGGCCGGCATCCGGATGCCGATTTGCAGCTTGAATCGCACAGAATGGCGATGTTTCATGCGATTATCTTGAACAGAGACGGAAAATTCTACATCGAAAGTCTGGATGGTGATAGTGGAACCCTGATTAAAAACAAAAAACTGAAGCTCAAGACACAAGTTCAGCTCCGTGACGGAATGCAAATAGATATTCCCGGATATCGATTGGAATTTTCTATTGCTAATGCTCCCGGCGCTGTCGATGATACCGTTCTTGAAGCCATTGAACTTAATCATATACCCGATTTTTTCTATAAAGCGCCGCCCCCACCGCCCAGTCCATTGCTGATTCATCTGGCCGAAAATTTGGGCCGGACAAACATCTGGAGCGAAGGCACGACTCGCCTGAAAGTTGCAGATATTATTGAAGAGACCCATGATTGCAAAACCTTTCGTCTGATTAGTGAGGAGCCACTGCTGTTTTCCTATAAACCGGGTCAGTTTATTACCTTTATACTGAATATCAATGGACAAGAAGTCAGACGTTCCTACAGCATGTCTTCCAGTCCTTCAAGACCGCATTTGCTGGAAGTGACTATCAAAAGAATACCGGGTGGGCTGGTATCAAACTGGTTTTGTGATCACGTCAAATTGGGCGATTTGTTAACCATCAAAGGGCCTAGCGGAAAGTTCACCTGTTTCAATTATCCCGCCAATAAAATACTGTTTATAGGCGCCGGTAGCGGTATCACGCCAATTCTTTCGATGTGCCGCTGGATTGCAGATACCGCTTCGAACGTCGATGTCAAATTACTGGCCTCATTTAAATCACCGCCGGATATTATATTTCGCAAGGAATTTGAAATGCTGTCGGCCCGTAGCCGGAGTTTCCGTGTCGGAGTAACAGTAACATCCGGATGGCATGGTACGGAATTCTGGACCGGATTTACCGGGCGGGTTAACGTCCATATGCTGAATATGTTTGTTCCGGATATACATGAACGCGATATATTTTTATGCGGCCCCGAGCCTTTTGCCGACAATGTGAAGAATTTATTGCGTGCCATGGATTATGACATGTCACGCTTTCATACTGAAAGTTACGGTTCAGGACGCTCTGCACAAGAATCCGCCGATGTGGCCAAATCTTTACAATTGAAAGGACCGTTACACAAAGTCACTTTTACCCGGTCAGGAAAAACCGTCGTTACCGATGAAAATATTACGCTTTTGGAACTGGCCGAAGCTCATGGTATTGAAATCGATTACAGCTGTCGTAGCGGTACGTGTGGAGAATGCGAGGTCAAATGTAAAGGCAATGTTTACGTTAGCCCTTTTTGTGAAATCGATGCCAAGACCAGAAATGCCGGCTTTATCTATGCCTGTTGCAGTATCGCCACATCTGATCTTGAGCTTGAGATATGATGACGGAGAAAGATGGGAAGCTCGCCCCAACCTGTGAGTTATGATCCCTTCCCTATTGTTCCTGCCAGATATAGGCAAAAGATTTTTTGTTGCTT
>JBAQEN010000410.1:0-2922 GCA_049286765.1 Methylococcaceae bacterium | reverse complement strand
GCGGTTGGGTACATAGACGCCGCGACCACGGCGGCGTTATTTTCATCGATCTCAGAGACCGTGCAGGCTTGGTGCAAGTAGTGGTTGATCCTGACGTAGCCGCGACTTTTGCCATTGCTGAACAGGTCCGCAGTGAATACGTATTAAAAATAACAGGCATCGTCCGTGATCGTCCGGCAGGCACAATCAACAATAACATGCACTCTGGTGCTATTGAAATACTGGCCAAGGAAATCGAAGTTCTGAATGAATCCGAAACTCCACCGTTCCCTGTAGAAAGCGATATAGAAGTCAACGAGGAACTGCGCTTGCGCTATCGTTATATCGACTTGCGCCGTACTGCGATGCAGGAAAAAATGAAAGTTCGCCGCGATGTGACCCGGACTTTAAGAAACTTCCTTGATGATAACGAATTTTTTGAAATTGAAACGCCTTACCTGACCAAGGCTACACCTGAAGGTGCACGCGATTACATTGTGCCCAGCCGTACTCATGAAAACGCCTTTTTTGCCCTGCCACAATCACCCCAACTGTACAAACAAATGTTGATGATTGCCGGCATGGATAGATATTATCAAGTCGTGCGTTGTTTCCGCGATGAAGACTTGCGCGCCGACAGGCAGCCCGAATTCACCCAATTGGATATAGAGACGTCATTCATGGATGAAAACGAAATCATGGAGGTCATGGAAGAAATGATTCGTCAATTGTTCGCCAAAGTGATCAATGTCGAGTTGGACGCCAAATTCCCGCGCATGAGCCACCAGGAAGCCGTGTCACGCTATGGCATTGATCGTCCGGATTTGCGGATTCCGCTGGAACTGGTCGATATTGCCGAGGACATGAAAGAGGTCGATTTTAAAGTCTTCTCAGCGCCAGCCAATGACCCGAAAGGCCGCGTGGTTGCGATGCGCGTTCCAAACGCGGGCGATTTAAGCCGTAAAGACATCGATGAATTAACCAAGTATGTCAGCATTTACGGAGCCAGAGGCCTGGCTTACATTAAAGTCAATGACCTGTCCGCCGGACTTGAGGGCTTGCAATCCCCCATCGTGAAATTCGCTCCTAAGGCCGTATGGGACAACGTGCTGGAAAAAACAGGCGCGCAAACCGGCGACTTGATATTCTTTGGCGCAGACAAAGCCAGTATCGTTAATGAAGCAATGGGCGCGTTGCGCGTCAAACTGGGTCATGACCTTAACTTGCTGCAAGGCGAATGGAAACCCGTTTGGGTAGTTGATTTCCCGATGTTTGATTGGGATGAAAAAAGCGGGCGCTACAATGCCATTCATCACCCCTTCACCGCCCCCAGTTGTTCAGTCGAAGACCTGGTAGCCAATCCGGCTGCGGCGTTATCACGCGCCTATGATTTAGTTTTAAACGGCACCGAAGTCGGCGGCGGTTCAATTCGTATCAACCGCACGTCCATGCAGCAAACTGTGTTCGAAATTTTAGGTATAGGCGAAGACGAAGCCAGAGAAAAATTCGGCTTCCTGCTGGATGCCTTGAAATACGGCGCGCCGCCTCATGGCGGATTGGCTTTTGGATTGGATCGTTTAGTTATGCTGATGACGGGTTCAACGTCTATTCGTGATGTGATAGCCTTCCCAAAAACCCAATCAGCCGCCTGTCCATTAGTCAGTGCGCCCGCAGTAGTGACTGATGAACAATTGAAAGACCTGGGAATTCGCTTGATTAAACCGGCTGGAAAAGAGAAAGCTAAGCAAAATCAAGCATAAGCAGAAATTTCAGTTCACGATAAACTCACGGAAACCACAGAGGAAAATCATTGGGCACAATGGAAACCTACTTCATCTATCGGGTGATAGGTCGTTGTATTGAATCCTTTGATTCTCTGTGAATTCTGTGTCATTGTAAGGAGCAGCCGCACTTCTCAGTAAAGAAGACATAATCTTCTCTCATTTACAAATTCCAAGCGTGATATGTTTGGAAACATGATGACCAACTATTTAGGGAATTGGAAATGGCGGAAAATCTGCGACACCATTGGATGATCCACCACCAGACCCTGGAGGGACTTGATGCCCGATATGAAATTCCAACTGCGATATTTCATAGCCGGACCGTAGTTGTTCAAAAACGTTGGGCTGTTTTTTCTTCAGTTCAATTGCATAATCTAAAAATTTCGCAATACCGCCGCCCAGCACCTTATCGACTTTAACCATCACTCCGGGGTTGTTTTTAGCATAAACACTCTGCCAGCAGGATTGCCATACGATTTTATGGCCGTTTGATCTTGAAAGTTCGACTATTGAACTCAACGACAAGACTATCAGAACGAATTTCTTTGAGCTTTATTGATTCTTTAATCTGCTCGCCAACAGTGTATTTCACCATGTCTATCATTACAAAACGTTCTGCCGGTTGTTCAGAATAAACAAAAACATTGATTTTTAATTCCGGTACCGTATGGCGAAACTCAGATGGCAATTCAAATAGGAAAGGAATAGTCTTGTTTTCAGCCACAGGTTCCGGTTTTTTTTCAACAATTTCAATAGGCTCGATTTGTGTCGATACTTTAGATTTTGACTCCATATCTTGCTTGATTAGATCGGGCTTAAGTTGAACCGGGGCCGGATTTTTTTCCACGTCGATTTTAGTCGCCGGTTGTTGTGGGGCTGGCGTTTTTCTCGATGCTACTATTTCTGCTATGGATGGCGCTGCCGCTTCAGGTTTCTTTATTATTGCTTGAGGCGCTGGCGCCATCTTGATTGGTGGCACGATGGCAGGTTTATCCTGAATTTTTTCCGGTGCTGGAACTTCCTGGATGACCGCAGGTGAAGATATACCAGGTTCTTTGCGAAGAAACCAAAAAAAACAAGCCCCGACGAGCAAATTGCTGATAACCAGCAGAATACTCAATTTACCTCTCTTATTCCGGGGCTGGGGTTGATTGACAAG
>JBAQEN010000409.1:0-2663 GCA_049286765.1 Methylococcaceae bacterium | reverse complement strand
GAGGATGTTACCCGAAACAAAAAAACGCTTTCCTGCCATTCTCGATATCGGCTGCGGCAGAGGCCAGTCATTACAACTGTTAGATGAATACTTCAGCCCAGACATAATTTATGGCATTGAAATTGATGAAAGTCTTTTAAACGATGCGCTAAAACGAGCCCAAACATGCCGTTGCAAGGTCGATATAATAACAGGCAATGCGGAAATAATGCCTTATCCGGATCAATCTTTCGATATGGTGTTTTGTCATCAGAGCTTTCATCATATTGTTCAGCATGAAAAAGCAATGCTCGAATTTTACCGCGTGCTTAAACCTGGCGGTACTCTGCTTTTTGCTGAATCGTGCAAAAAATTCATTCATTCATTATCAATACGAGTGCTTTTCAGGCATCCGATGGATGTACAAAAAACAGCAGAAGAATATCTCGATTTAATCCGCCGAACAGGTTTTCAAGTCCAGCCTGATGCCATATCCAAACCCTATATATGGTGGAGCCGCCCGGATTTTGGCGCAATGGAATGGCTGGGTATTCAGGTGCCTGACGTCCGTGAAGAAACTTTAGTCAACCTTGTTGCTGTAAAAATTGAAGCGGATCACTAAAAGGAAGTAAGCTCTAACCCCTGTATTGGATGTTTCAGCGCTCCTTTGCTGATGAGTTTGATAGTGCATGTTACTTGTGTAATTCGTCGAGATATATGAATACGACAAAAAAGACCCGCGCCAAGCAGTAGCCGCTCTTCTCGAAATCATCAATCCGGAACTTATCTTGGCTAAAATCAGGCCAATCTGGTTGTTGCCAGTTCCGCGTTGGCGCAGCAAATGTTGGGTTGCAATATGCCTAACCCAACGCGATTTTGTATGTTGTAAAGAGTGTACCCCGAAGGTACACCCTTCTGTCCTTCTGTTGAATCTGCGCGTTTACTGGCAATTAGCCTGTATCAACCAATAGCTTGATTCACCGACATCGATCAGTTCACCACTTGGTATCTGGTAATAGACATGGTTATCTATATCAGAAACACCTAAGTAAATGTTCGTATTACTGTAGTAGCGATAGGTATAAGGTGCATACGTTTGTGTAACCGCACCCGATGGGGAAAATAAACCGGGGTAATTCTTTTCTGCCCAGTTGAATAAACAGTCGATGGCGGCCCGATCTTTGAAAGGCAACGTATTGGGTGTGATTACAACGTCCGTAGTAAAAACTTGATTGGGTTCCAACAAGCCCGACTCTTCGTAAGTGAGCTCCACCATAAAGGCCGTCCAGCCTTGTGGCGGCGGTGGAACATAACCCCGGTAGATCCCTGGTCCGATGTTTGCCAGGTCGGTGCTTGTCCAGACCGGACCGATGGATTCCAACCGAAAATCTCGGGCGTTGGGATTTGTCGCCTGCCAGAGGCGTACTCGGTCTGGACGGTCTACAGCAACAACCAGAATGGCGCCATCGGGTTCGATTGTCCAGTTATATTGTGGAGGAGTCTCCCCGTCATTAATTTGGTCAACCCAGGAGGCGAGACTCTTCGCCACGTCCATGGTTTGCTTGTGATCGGAATTAGGCGTGTAGCGGAGCCACTTGGCTTCCGGCAGGTCCTTAAAATAGAATTGTGATGAATCAGGTAAAAAAAACTGATCACCGGTCGAGTTCAGAATAATTTTAGGCATCGTAAATCGCTCTCGATACGCATAAGGGTCGACGATGCTAAGCAGTGCTTGTCCTTCTGGCGTGGCGATGCGGTTTGGTAGGTCAAACGCAACATAGTCGGCTATAGCGGGAGCATAAAATCCGTAGGCATCGAAGTGTCTGCGGAATTGCTCCCCCATATTGAGGAGATCAATAGATGCCGGGGCTATAGCTTTGATGCGTGGGTCGACTGCCGCGGTTAACCATGTCGTCCAGCCCCGCTTCGATCCCCCCACGACAATGAAATCGTTTATCGTAATTGATCGCCGATCTGCGAGATATGCTTGAACAGTATCCATGGCCCGGACAACTGACTTGGTCATGGGCAAAAGAGCAGGCCATTCTTCATCGCCGGTTTTCAGAAATTTATCGAAACTGTACGCGATGATTGCATCCCCACTTCTAGCAACATTTTCCTCATCTGTAAAATACAAAGGCTGATTGGGAATTTGGTTCACCTTGACGACCACGGAGCCCATCGCTTGAGCAATGATGGCCGCTTGATCATCGGTCTTAGTAGGCAAATTATTTCCGTTTGAGCCCCCATTTACTAAAAGGATGGCCGTACCCGGACTGTTCGAATGACGGATTCTGGGAACAGTAATCTCGATGACATGCGTCCAGAGCTTTCTGTCCACCACCTCGTCGGATGATAGCCAACTCTGAGACACCATATAAAGAAAATATGTGTTGTAGAGAAAATTTTGATCGGTGCTGTAAGAGAAATACGTGTAACTGGAGTCCGGTTTCGCAACATACCGGTCAAGCGCCGTCTCTACGGCGAATACATCGTAGTTGAAGCACACTAAAGAAAATAACAAAACGAACAGAGAAGATTTCATGACGTTTTTACCTATATTTGCTAACGTTTGATTTATACCTTGAATTGACTTTTAAACCCTCCATTAATTCAATAAATTACGTAATTTGTCCGGCGTCAACTATCCTGGCTGGATCGTGGTGGAATGGTCGATGTCAGCG
>JBAQEN010000408.1:0-1513 GCA_049286765.1 Methylococcaceae bacterium | reverse complement strand
ATAAACGCCGTAAAAAGATAAAAGTTGAGGTTACCTAAGTTGTGCATGGGACAAGTTGTCTTGTGGCTGATGAACTAGGGCCATTAACTTTAACAAAGAGACTTCTTATCTCTCAAAGTGAAGACCTGGATAAGGGATATTAAATATGCTTTACGCGCATTCCCAATTTCCAGAGCAGCAACTCAATTTTGAAGATCCAACTTTTTATATTCGCGAAGCTAATCTTCGCAACTACATTTTCAAGCTGGAACTTGAGAATGCGATAAATAACCACCGCAAAGGAAATTATTATGAAATCAACTTGGATACTCGTCGATGATAACGTTCGTGCACGCATCTTTACTGCCGAAACACCCTCTTCTTATTTAGAAGAAATCGACGCCCTGGCTCATACGGAAGGTCGTTTACACGACCGGGAAATCACTTCTGACCTGCCAGGAAAGATTAAAGGCGAAGGCAGCGTAGGACATGCTTTTGAACAGCCTACCGATCCGAAAAAACACGAAGCTGAAAATTTTGCACATCGCATTGCCCATTACCTGGAAGAAGCTCACAATGCAAATAAATTTGAGCAATTATTGATTATTGCAGAGCCCTCTTTTCTTGGCTTATTACGTATTCAGTTGCCGGAACAAATTAAGAAACTGGTCTGCTTTGAACTTGCTAAAAATATCACTACCCATAGTGTTGATGATATTCGCAAGCACCTTCCGACCTATTTACCGAGCCATTGATTAAAACATCTCGTTAGATCAATCTGATTTAAACAAGCCAATTTTTACAAAAAGGCATAACTTTATGCAAATACCATTACAAATAACGTTTCGTGGAATACCTCATTCTGATGCTGTAGAAGCTAAAATCCGTGAAAAAGCCGGCAAACTGGATAGATTTTACTCGCATATTATGAGCTGCAGAGTTGCGGTTGAAGCCGAACATCAACACCATCATCAGGGTAATCAATACCACATTCGCATTGACATCACGACACCGCGCAAGGAACTGGTAATCAGCCGGGAGCACTATGACAAAAAAGCTCATGAAGATATTTATGTAGCCATACGCGATGCCTTTAACGCCGCGACCAGACAGCTGGAAGATTACTCCCGGGTTCAGCGCGGCAATGTTAAGACTCACGACTTGCAAAGCAGCGGAACTATAGTGCGTTTATTGCCTGAGAAAGACCACGGGTTTATTGCATCTGAAGAGGGTCGTGAAATTTATTTCCACCGGAACAGCGTTACAGGAGAAGGATTTGACTCATTAGCAGTTGGCGATGAAATTCGCTATGTCGAAGAAAACGACGATCTGGGTCCGCAAGCCAGTATTGTTTATCCATAAGCAAGTGCTGGATTTCGAGCCTGGTTACTGATATTACAGCTATAGATCGACTGGTGAGTTTACGGAAAATATTGGACCATTACCGGCTAATGCCGGTAGTGGTCTGGCTCCCGAGCTATAGTCAAATCTGGTGTACAGAGATTCAAGCGGCGTCCTGTTTTTGGTCCTCAGT
>JBAQEN010000407.1:0-3379 GCA_049286765.1 Methylococcaceae bacterium | reverse complement strand
CACTTTTAGGAGAAGAAAATATGCCATTGAGCAATAAACAGTTCTCGTATTAACCCATTTTCAATAATTGCGGGTGAAATTCCGGTAAGAAAACGCTAGACGTCAGACGTTTAAGTCGTTTTTACACCGCCTGGGTCGAAAGCAGAAGGTTTCAATTTATCTTTAAAATATCAACACGGTTCGAGATAGGTTTGGACTTACTGCTCTTTTCAAATCATAAGCTTTTAACAATATCTTCTATCAACTGCGGCCCCCGATAAATAAGGCCGCTATAAATTTGGACCAAACTCGCACCTGTTGCCAGTTTTTCCTGAGCATCAGTTGCATTTAAAATACCTCCCGACGCAATGATAGGGATTTTACCCTGTAATTCAATCGCTAATTTATGCACAACTACTGTGGCTTTGTCTTTAAGTGGCGCTCCGCTTAAACCGCCCGTTTCATGAGCAAGCGGATGGTCTGCAATCATATCGCGCGCGATAGTCGTGTTGGTGGCAATCACGCCGTCAATTTCAAATTCCAGCAACAACCTGGCAATATGGCTTATTTCATCGCTATTCAAATCAGGCGCTATTTTTATAGTCAAAGGTACATATTTACCGTGCTCCCGTTGCAGCTTAAGTTGCTCTTCTTTTAAGGCGGCAATCAGACTTTTGATTTCATCGCCCCGCTGTAATTGACGCAGGTTTTGAGTATTCGGTGAGGAAATATTAATGGTAATGTAACTGGCAAATACATAAGCCTTGCGTAAACAGATTAAATAATCGTCCACTGCATTTTCAATCGGTGTGTCGAAATTCTTGCCGATATTAATGCCTAAAACACCCGTGTAGCTGCTTTGTTTCACCTGGTTCAGCAAGTGATCTAAGCCCAAATTATTAAAGCCCATACGATTGATAATCGCCTGATGTTCCGGCAGTCTGAACAGACGCGGTTTCGGGTTGCCTGGTTGCGGACGCGGCGTTACCGTACCTATTTCTATAAAGCCAAAACCTAATGCGGCCAGCGCATCTATATAATCACCGTTCTTATCCATGCCAGCTGCAAGGCCAACAGGGTTTTTAAAGCTTATTCCCATTATATTCACAGGATGATCTTTAATAACTGGATAGATCAGCTTTCCTAAACCGGAAACATGGGCTGCCTTCAGCAGCTTAAGCGTGACTTCATGCGCTGTTTCCGGCGCTAAAGAAAATAACAAGGGACGTAGTAAAGGATAAAGATTCATGACTAATATTAAAATTTAAGAATAAGCAATTTAGATGAGACGGTAGCAGTATTTGGAAAATTCACCAACACTAATTTCTGTGTTTTCTAAGAAACATCACATCAGTGCCGGGTGCAGCGCGAGCAGTTTTGAAGAGCCCTGTGCGGCGCTTCATGCTGGAATCCATAAGGAGGTGGTAGCTGGTAACTGGCTAACCAACCTTAGTGTCATTACGCTGTCAGTTACTCAACACATGTCATTCTTATGTATATTGCCGGAATCCAGCGCCCGTCTTACGCCCAATTGATTCAATATGTCAGCAATTTCAGAAGGTGTGCGTAAACTGCATGCTGAAGATATTCACGTCACTATCATAAATGCCACTTACGGTGTCCCTGAGGGCTGCTATCGAAGTATCGGTGGTTTTGTTCAGGGAGGCATTATTGACAAAAATATGGGTGTAGCCGACATCCATGCTGCTGCTTGGCGTAAATCTGTAATTCGCGCCTAGCGACAGCCAGGTACGGTCGGTGTTCGGAGTGCGCGGCGTACGGAATTCCAATGACACCGGGCTTTGGTCATAGGCTAGGCCGGCGCGCAATTTAAGGGCGCCACTATAGCGATAACTGGCGCCGAGCGAAGCCCGGATGGTGTTATCCCAGTTTTGAGGAATGTTGCTTAGAGTGCGGCCCGCCAGCGCTCCGGAAGTGCGGATGATGGTCTGGTCATGAAATACGCTCCAGTGCGTCCAGGTGAGATCAGCCATCACATCCCACTGGTGGTTAATCTGGTGGAAGATGGAGGCAGAAGCGCTGTCAGGAGTAGTGAGTTTCGCACTGACAGAGCCGTCGGCAAATCCGGCCCTGAGAGCAGGCGAAAGAGCGAAAGCTGCTGGTACGTTGTCGAAATAGGCATGCCCTTCCAGTTTTTGATGCACTGCCGAACGATAAGCCAAAGCCAGCCGGGTCGCATTGGTAATCTGGAAAATCGCCCCGGCATTCCAGCCAAAGCCCCAGTCATCGCCTGACACGCGAGCGAAGCCGTCATTTTTTTGAAAGGTTGCGCCTATACCGCAACCGCCCAGTGCGGTCGCGCAAATAGTGCCGAAATCAACAGCATTGGTTAATTCTGCTTCCGTGCGCATAGCCGAAAAACCTAATCCTAAGGAAATCTTATCGCTGGCCTTGAACGCAATCGAGGGATTGATATTGATGGTTTTGAGTTCTGTTTTCAGCGCCTGGTATCGTCCCACCCAGCCCTTGACATAATCGGTTTTGTAGGCGAATGGGGCATTAATGCCGACACCGAGACTAACATTGTTATTGAGCGCCTTGGCGAAGTAAATGTTGGGCGCGAAAGCCCAATCTCCAGCATTGCCGCCGTCGTCTCCCTCAGTTGCCACTCCACGGGCACTATGTGAGCCGTTATTGTTGAACACTGCCGAAGGGCGAATCGCATGTGCCGCCATTACCAACTGGTTATCCGGCAGATAGGTCATACCCGCAGGGTTGAAGAAGATAGTGCTGGCATCCTCCGCGCTGGCGCCGCCCCCTGCAAAGGCATTGCCCAATCCGCTGGCGCTTTGCTCGCTCAGCGCAAAGCCGTTGGCGGATGCGTTAGCGGCGGCACCTGTCAGCAACGCGGCTGCGATGATGGAATAAATATACTTTTCCACGCGCTCCCCCCTTGATGTTATTGCATGCGTCTTTAGTAAGGATTGTCGTAATTATTAAGGTAGCGCTCAAATATCTTGGCGCGTTTTAGTTTTAGCTTCGTCAGTTGTCCATTTCGACGGGTCCACGGTTTCATCAGTAATGCGGCGAGATAGATGGAGACTGAACCCGCATTCCTCCATCCGAAAAACGGCAGTTTATTAAGTTCATTTACCGGGCAATGCGGACAGAGCTCACAAAATAATAGTACAAAAAAATCGATAAGGTCAGACTCTGAGGCATCCTCCTCAAGACTACTCCCGTATATCCGAACAATATATTGGGCCGGCTGGCGTTGCGCTTGGCAGATCGGACTAAACGGAATGTAAACTCTAAATTCATCGGCATTCAGCTCGCCGCGCAAGCAGCCGGCGATAATCCCAAGTTGCTAATCTAACAAGCAACGTTGCATTTTTGACATTTTAAATCCTTTTAGTAACTATTCAGTGTGTTTCAAAAT
>JBAQEN010000406.1:0-2021 GCA_049286765.1 Methylococcaceae bacterium | reverse complement strand
ACGCTATACAACCCATTGGAATGAGTTGGCGATTGTAAAATGCCGCTAGATAATCATTACTCAGAATTGGTAAAATAAGGTATCAGCATGCGCCACGGTCAGCGAGTCACGCTTTACCTGATGTATTTACAGGATTGGTAGTGAAAGGCAGGCAACGACCCAAACTCGACGGTCGAGCCGAAGCAGCGAATGACAGTTACTGCACTCATAGCGGCCTTCTAAGCCATGCATTCGAGAAAGGCAAAGTCCAATTAGCAAGGGGCGTCGATGCCCGTTTCTGAGGGTAACAGGACTGACTCCCATCACTGTCATTCTAAAAAAGACAGCTTAAAAAGACCGCTTTTCAGAAAAAACTGACAAAAATACTCAGTAGATATATTTTTCTATGTGTGATATTTACTGAAATAGCATCGATGATAAGGCTAAACCTATCGTAAGATAGGGACAGAAAGTTACGGGTCCTGAACCCAGGAAAGCCGAACTGCCGAATGTGACCATTGTTATGGTTGCTGTAAGGGGTTCGGCTTTTTTATTTTGCACGAAAACGAGCTCGTGTCTTAGATGCCAGGGTTGGTTATTACAACTATCAGGAGATGTGTGATGCGTATTTCTAAACAACAATCAAAAATCATATCGTCTAAGGCTCTATCCCAAATAGGTGAAGAGTATCCTAAAAGGACGCAAGCAATGAGGGCTTTCCTTGCACTTAGTTTCACAAGCATCCTACTTTTGGCAAATCCGCGCGTTTCCGAGGCGCAATCGCCATATCTACCTACCCCAACTTGTGCATGGCAGTTTGAATGGACACCTTTCGGCCTGGGAAATTGGCTCTGGGCAGATACCGCTAATCGCTGGTGGTACATGCCCATCGATAAGCAATGGCAACAAGTGACGATTACCGGCGTCTACCCCAAGGCGCGGTTTTTCTCCATTGCTGTCTATGACAACGCGCCAGTCTCTACCGGGTTAGCCGATCACTTGTATGACGCGTATGTCGTGCCGGATCAGGGCAGCTGCAATCCGTTTGCGACGGGCAGCTGCAATCCGTCTGCGACGCCTAATTCGACGTACACTGTCACGGTTACGCGGAATGATAACACCGCCAACAACGCGCTCCAGTTGAACGCCAAAACCGGTTGGTTGATATATCGCCTATACTTGCCGAACGCGAATCAAGGCTCCATGGGCGGGGTGCCTTTGCCGGAGATCAAAGTCACCCGCGCGAATGGCAAAACCACCACGTTGCAGACCTGTCCGGTCGCCAATCGACAGTCAGAAATCGCGCAGTTGCAGCCGCAGATTGTCCCGGCTGAGTTAGAGAATCCACTAGCGGACCTGTCAATTCCGCCGGTACCGGACCGAATCTGGTTCGGCGCGATAAAGGAGCCGCCCCCGCTTCTGCTGCCGAATCCCGACAACAAATACCTGGTGTCGTTCTTCATGCCCGAGTATAAACCGGATCGAGTCATTGTGATTCGCGGCAAGATGCCGGCGTTTCCCGATACCTATCGTGGCCTGCCAGTATCGCAGCCTGCGCCCGGTTTCGATAGCGTCCAATTGCGCTATTGGGGATTATGCCAAGCAGAGCTGGTTTCACCGATGCCCGTCACCGGGTGCGCGACCGATGCGAACACACCGCTCGATGCACAAGGCTACTACACCGTCGTCATTTCCAATGACGTGCTTCGGCCCGACTGGTTGCCGCAGGAGGTCGTATGGCTTCCTTGGGGTGATGAAAAGATGGTGCCCAAGCTCATCTTCATGCGCAACTTGCTGGCATCTGACGACTTTAAACAGTCCGTCCAGAAAGCTATTGTCCCGGGTGGCTGCGGGTTCGATTTAACCTTCCCGACCCCGCCCACACAGGACCAAATTAAAGATTCTGGGCAGTGCGCGCAGGCTGTGATGGGTGAATACTATCCGGAAGCGGTCTGGTGCGACCGGCAAACGTTCATTTCGGGCGGTTGGCAAACCTGTTTCAGTGCGGCTGACTTATAGACTGTAAGGCCGTATCACGGTCA
>JBAQEN010000405.1:0-3893 GCA_049286765.1 Methylococcaceae bacterium | reverse complement strand
GCCTTGGACAAACTGTAAAGTTTTTCGCGTTGCTGTTTTCCCAGGTATGAATTGCCAGCCGCAAACTCAATCGTACTCAAGTCTTTTTCACTACCTATCAGCGAGGCTAACGCATTAAAAGGCGAGGTGACCACTTTACCAAGCACATTTATTAACGCATCGGTAACAATCGCACCTATACTGAATTTAGGATCATCCAGACTGCCGGTAATAGGGACATCTATTTTTATTTTGCCCGACGAATCTTTCAGCAGCGCGACAGCCAGTTTAAGCGGTAAAGAGACAGCATTCGGATTTTCAACTTTCTCGCCCAACTCTAACTGATCAATGAATATACTGTTTGATGCAGTCAATTTCTTGTTGACAACGTTATATTTTAGTCCCAGCGTCATCTTGCCTTTTTCAACTTTATAGCCGGCAAATTGCACCATATAAGGCGATACCAAAGGCATCGGCAGGCCATCAAAATGGATTTCTACATTGTAATCGCCCAGATAGGGACTAATTTCACCCATGACATCGACAGGCGACAAATCGTAGGCATTGCCTTTTAACGCAACAGTAACTATAGATTTTTTCTCCGAGGAGATACCGCTTGCGCCGCCATCCAGGCTTCTGATTGGTGCCGCAAATGGCAGAATTAATGAAAAATCAGAAAAATCGGAAGAGCCATCCGTTACTTGAATTTTGCCTATTTTAAAATAAGGTTTGTTCGGGTCAGTTTGTTTATCTGCTGCTGTTTTAGAGCGGGCCTCAGGCTTGCTTTTATCGCTAATAACAATGTCATTAAGGTTAATTGTTTTGTCTTTTCTGATAGAAACCCTGGCATAAGGTTTATCAATGACAAGCGCTGCTGCGGTATAACGATTTGCCAATAAATCAATTGCAAAGCCTTTTAAAGTTAAATCTTCCCATTTTATCAAGTCCTTATGAAGTGTTTGATCGCGAGTTAATAAACTGGCAATCCCGGTATTGCCTTTGAATTTAACATCCAGTTTATCTTGGGCTTGTCTGGCGACAGATATATTACCGTCCATATGCAATGCTCCGTCTATGACATCCAGGCGTACAAATTTATCGAAATAGGGTTGAAATTTTTCCAGGCCGATATTTTTAACATCAAGGTCTAACTTGGCGGAAAGTGGTTCGATAACAGTATCGCCTTTAAGTGTTATCAATCCAGTTTTATTCATTCCGACACTCAGTTGAACCGGCAACCTGGCGCCGTTTTTATTGCTATAGTTTGTCAGCTTAAAATTGATGGGCTTAAGATTCATGACAACAGGCCTTTTCAGCGTCTGATCTTCAAAATTAAGCCCGAAATTGGTGAAGTTCATGCTGTTGACATTAATTTTCCAAAGTGATTCTTTGGGTTCAATGGTAGTGGCTACAGATTTATTGTTGTTGTTTCCTTCATCTTCTTTAGTAGCCGGAAACAAGGTCTGGTAGTTGATGACCCCTTCGGGATTCAGCCAGGCTTCAAATTCTGCATTATTTGCAGAAATAGAGTCCAGCGCCAGTTCCTGGTTGCCAAGATTAAAATTGATTCCTTGCGCTGTAAAAACGGGGATTTTAACCAGACTCTTATCCTTGTCTTTTTCTTTTAGCATCTGGTCCCGGATTAATAAATTTACAATCCCGGTATTGCCTTTAAAAGTCACATCCAGCTGATCTTTCTTAGGTGTGGCGACAACTGCATTGCCATCAATATTTAATTTTCCGTCAATAATCGCAAGATTAGCATACCGGTCTAGATAAGCCTGAAATTTTTCCAGAGCGATGTCCTTGACATCAATGGCTGCCTTGGCGGAAAAGGGCTGAATAACCGTATCACCGGCCAGCTTTATTAATCCGGTTTTATTTACCCCGGCACTCAGCTGAAAGGGCGCTATTGCGCCGGCTTCATTCGTATAATTGCTCAACTTGAAATTGATCGGTTTAAGATCCAAGGCAAACGGATTTTTTACAGATTGATCTTCAAAATGCAGACCGAAGTTATTTAATGCAATAGTATTGACTTTAATTTTCCACGATGCATTTTTCGGTTCAACGGTGTTGGCTGGTGTTTTATTGGCGCTGTTGTTCCCGGTTGTAGAAACCGGGAATAAAGCCTGATAGTTAATAGCGCCCTGAGCATTCAACCATGCCTGTAAATCGGCATCAGCTGCTGAAACCGATTCAATCACAACGGCCTGGTTGTCAAGATTAAAATCAATTCCTTGTAAAGCAAAAACAGGCATTTTAATCAGAGCCTTATCCTTGCCTTTTTCTAAAAACTGAAAATCGCGAATTTCAAACCCGCCCTTATTGACAGCAAATTTCAAGCTATTTTCGGCATAACTGGCCTTATAATCGGCATCAAGTAGTTCAAATCCCTTTAAATGAAAAAGCATTGTGTCTGGTAAAGCCAATGACGAAATAGTTTCCAGTCTTGCATTATCAAACTTGATATGGCCCTCTGATGACAATGGTTTTATGCTGGCGACACCCTTCCAGTCCAATTGCCCACCCGATTTCAACGTAAACGATAAACTTAAACGGGCTTGTTGATCAGTCTGGGTAGTGAAATTTTCAATATCGAGATTAATCGGATAAATATCTTCTTTTACTGATCTATTAGAACCGATAACTTCCCATGCCAGTTGTCCATCTGTTAGTGACAGTTTTTTGATATATGTAGGGAATAGTTGCTGCTCTTCCTTCTTTTCATCAACCTTGGCCTTAAACAAATCCTGGAAATTGAATGTCCCATTTTTTTGTTTGGTGATTTGAACAAAAGGCTTTTTTAGCGAAACTTCATCAAAAGCCAGCGCCAACTGTTTTATTGATTGAAATAGCCCGATTTTGATATAAAGATTATCGAATGCGGCAAATGCTTGTCCATTATGCTCTTGAATTTCAAAGCCATTGAGGCTTAAAGACAGCGGAAAGGGTTGAACCTGAACTTTTGAAATTAATGCCTTTCTTCCGGTTTCCTGCTGAATAATTTCGGGTATTTTCGACTTTAACACAGTTGGCACTATATAAGCGCAGACCGTGCAATAAACAAGCAAAAGACCGCCCACTACTAATAAAGGCTTTTTATATTTGGATACTATGGGTCTAATTTCCATAAATCCTCAGTGAGATTTAATCAACATTACTGTAAGGACAACAAAAAAAGCGACCTCAGGGGCCGCCTTTTCAACAGGTCAATCTTCATAACTTTACTATAAATCAGAATAGCCAGTCTCTTCATGCAGAACAGTGTCGAGCCCTTGCACCTCTTCATCAGGTGTTACACGAAGTCCTATCCATTTGTCTATTCCTTTCAAAATCAGATAACTGAAGAAAGCACTCCAGAAAATCGTCACTACAATAGCTAACGCCTGGATACTAACCTGATTCATAATGGAAACACCTTCAGCCAAACCCAATCCGCCCAGACTACTTGCAGCAAAAACGCCGGTCAATAATGATCCGGTAATGCCTCCAACACCATGTACGGGAAATACGTCGAGAGAATCATCAATTATCAGCGTGCGTTTTACATATTGGGTGGCATAAAAACACACAATACCCGCAGTAATGCCAATAACCAGCGCACCTGCGGGGCCGACAAAACCGGAAGCGGGGGTAATCGTACCTAGACCTGCCACCATACCGGTAACAATCCCTAAAACACTGGGTTTACCAAACCGTATCCATTCAATAAACATCCACGTTAACGCCCCGGAAGCCGCACCAATATGCGTTGCCAGCATAGCCATTCCTGCGCGTCCGTCTGCTGTCAAGGCGCTGCCGGCATTAAAGCCAAACCAGCCTACCCATAACATGCCGGCGCCTGTTACGACCATCGTCATATTGTGCGGCGGCATCGCGGTAGTTGGAAAACCTTTTCTTTTACCTAACAC
>JBAQEN010000404.1:0-3529 GCA_049286765.1 Methylococcaceae bacterium | reverse complement strand
GTCCAGCACAATGGCCTGTTGCAAACCGTCGCGCTCCAGCACATAAGGCGTGATCTCGGGTGTAGTGGGCAACAGGCCCTCCGCACTTTTGATTTCTCCAAACAGGGCGTTGATCAGGCTGGATTTCCCAGCGCCAACCTGACCTAAAATAAGTATGCGTAGCGGTTCCACCGACTCGGCAACATGCTCGGCCTGGTCTCGATCCTGTTGAGCATAGCGCGTCAAGGTATCGGTCGGTACCATTGTATCCAGCGTAAGTTGGCCGCTATAAAGTTGAATGGCGTAATAACCGAGTTTGCGGATATAGGCATTAACCAGTCGATGGCGTAATTCCTCAGTAACCAAATTCAGACCTTTTCCCAGCAGTGAGCTGCGTAACTTGCCTAATGCAGCGCTTGGCCAATTGAAGAGGAAATGGCCAACATCAACGGCTTGTTTCATCGTAGCCAGCGTGTCATACCACTGTTTATAGCGCAGTAAATCGCCCACATTCACGGCGTGACTGCCCGGAATCTTGTCCAGTACCTCGTGCTGAATATCTTCACAGACCAGCACGATCAACTTGAGCAGATAAGGTAACGGAAATTCCATGACAGGATTTTTGGAATCCGCGTGAAATTGCCTGGCGACGGTAATCAGTACCTCGTTACTCAGTTTCAGCACGGTGCTCGGGTCAGTAAAGAGATCGGTGCGAGTCGACCCGGTTTTCGCCAGTTGCTCGATCGCCGTCCAGGCGGGTTGGGCGGCGTCCGGCCAGTTTGGATTAGCAGGAATTGACAATGGCTCGATAACCAGGGATTTTATCTGTTTATTCCGCCAGCGTAACAGGCTGATTAACATCAGAAAGAATGCGGTCAGCACACCTACACCATAGAAGAGCCAGCCGTGTTCCCACAGCCAAAGCCCGCCCAGTGCCATCAAGGCCAGCCAGGGTAACAAAAACAGCAGAACCAGTATGATGGTAAAGCGCGTTAGCTGAATTGGCATCGCTCAACCATTCCTGGTTTTGAGGAGTTGGCGGGCATGGGCAAAGGCCTCGTCATAAACCTTTTGTAAGGTCGCGTGGTCGGGCAAAGCGCCACGTTTGACACCATACAGATAGACGCAAAAAACCTTACCTAATGCGTAGGTCATGGCGCCGGAATAAACACCCGCCAAAGCCCAGCCGTAAACGGGAACCAGTTTGAGCAACTCTCGACCCAGCAGCCCCGCACCAATACCGGCGCCTAACAGCGTCGTGAATTCGGCATAAAGCCTGCGGGTCAGCTCCAACCCGTAGATCGAGGCAATGCTGTGGAACAGCTTGGCCTGCACCGCCAGCACCAGCGGCAAACCCGCTGCCGGCACAGGAATTGCGCCCAATCCTGCATTTACTAGCGCGTAACCTATGATGTGTGGATGCGTTTGCCTGGCATGAAAATCAAGCAATTCCTTATGCTGTTCCGATCCACGTAACAGCCCGATCACGCCATCCGGTAAAACGGTTTCGACGGCCTCCCATAAAACGTCCAGACCGTAATCGACCGGCTGGTAGCCATCCTCAGCCAGGGTAAAATCGACCGGAACAAAATGAGCCGGGAGCGGCTTGAACCAATCGCGCTGATGCAATAATACCTGAGCCAGCGCATGCGGTACCAGAGCCGGGAAAGGTGTTTGCTGATAAGGATAAGGCAGAATGTGCTCTGCGCCAAGCGTGGAATAGCCCTCATGCAGAGTAGTCTGTACCACCACGATAGGCCAGTTTGGATGTTGCGCGTGAATCTCCTTTACAGCCTCAACTACTCCGGCTTGATTCATATCCAGAGCGCGCAGCACCACCAGCAAAAGATGCGCTTGGCCGGCGCACCAGGCCAAATCTTCGCCCGGATCGTAAGTGGACTCCCCTATTCCACGCGTGTCGAGGAAGCGAATCATGGGATGGCTGCGGGAGGGGAAATCATAAAAGCGTGAGGTTCTGGTACAAGGTTGAAAACCGTTGCCTATTTCCGCCGTATCGTTGCCGGTTAACGCGCGAATCAGAGAGGTTTTTCCCGACTGTGTTTTGCCTAGCAACCAGAAAACGGGTACAGGCAGCTGCGGTTTGACCTCCTCTATTTTTGTGTCTAAGCCTTCAGGTTTGGGACTGAATAGCGCTTTACCCAGTCGATTCCAGGTCCAGCTAACACGCCAGAAATCAGCAATGGCCATCATCGCTCCTTATTCATTTCTGATTATCAAAAGTCTTCAACTGACTGAAGTCAGCTGTCTGAGTATGGCTGAAAAACAAAGGCGGCCACGAGAGTAGTGTTGTTTCGTATTCGGACTTGTTATCCTTGAGCTTGTACTCAATTAGCCATGCAATGGGATAACTGACACTCAAATACTGCTTCAGAGCCAGAACGGCCAAGCCAGTCTTGGCCTGGCCAATCAGGTAAATCGCCAGAAACAAAACCGTCAGCAGCAGCCTGATGCTTTGAAGCGTTTTGTGCGACCCGACTTTAAACACACTATGGCCCGTGTTAGCGCGACAGGAACAAACAAAGCATTGAAACCATCGCGCTTGTTTTAACACCGCCTCACATTGCGCCTCGGTACCGGATTGTTTGAGAAATTTGAGTCTCAACAAGCCCGTCTGGAACTGAATGCGATTCATCGATATGAACCTTTTTAATGGATTAGAAATTAGTATACGCTGTCCATTGGCTTAATGCATGGGCTTGGGTGAGAAGAGTATTATAATAAAGAAGCGTTTTTTGCATAAGGCTATAAATCTTTTATAGTCTCGTGTGGCGGAATAGGGTCTATAACTATACCCGAGCTTGCCATCTTTCTCAATTCGACTTGAGCCTTTTGGTTAAGCTCGGGAGAGCCATCTCAAAGGATGCGCGAAATTGTAGATAATGTATAAGTACGCTGACCTATGCATAACAGATTACGTTAATGGGCCAAAGTCGCAACTTACAATATTTGGTATGTTTAACAGGGAAGTCAAAATCACGTTACTTCCGGGCTATTGAGACAGGGATTCAAACAAAATTTACCTAATTATCAGGATGCGAAATGCAATCGTTAACAATGGCCTGCAAGACTATATTATCCTCTTTACAGAACTACCTGTGCACAGTGCAAGGTGAGGAACTACTTCCTCGATACATCGACATCCGGAATGTCTGGCTTTTCCACTGTAGTCGTGCCGAACTCAAGATGTTTCGTATAATTCACGTGGTACTTTGGCGTTATATCGGGTGTAATTAAAATTACGGTTTTTGCAGTCCATGATATTCACAAAAGCACAGCATTTAAAATAAACTGTATGAAATAAAAAAACCCGCTATGAAAGCGGGTTTTTATTTTTGGAAACTCTCAATGACTTCAAGAGTTTCCGGTCTGACAACCTTTATTAAGGTGCTGGTTGAGGTGTTATTGCAGGGTATTCCTGTGGATTCATCGGTGGTTGAGGTTCATCAAGAACTTTCAATTCTACACGACGGTTATTAGCGCGTCCTTCCTCGGTATCATTAGTGTCTATCGGTTGAGTCCAGCCATATCC
>JBAQEN010000403.1:0-1676 GCA_049286765.1 Methylococcaceae bacterium | reverse complement strand
GACGGGGTATTGGTAAAGACCCAAGTTACTATACTTCAATAATAAGGCTAGACGACAAAAACCTGTATCCTCATTGGCTGGCTTGTCGGTAGCCGTCGGGTTTTAGGAAGTTCCGCTACATGGTAGTTATTAATCGCCGCTGGATAATAATTTTCGAAAGCGGCGGCTTACTTATAAACTTGGAGAAACAAACCATGACAAACTCAGAAAAATTCAATAGTGCTAACAGTCAAGTGCTAAAGCTGTCTGGCAAAAGTCACCCCATGCGGGTCGGCTTAGCCGCGCTGGTGCTGCCGCTGATTATCAGCGCCTGTGCGACCGAGGCTCAGTTTCTCGCTCAAAATGCCCCATCAGCTCTGAACACTGCATTAGCCAGAGGCCGGTTCGAACTGAACTGCCCTCAGGCGAACGGTACCGTACTCTCGCAGAAGGTTACTTACATTAATGGCTTGGGAATAGGCATGGGGGGAGGTGGCGGGTATGAGTGGACCGAATATACGATCGGCGTCAGAGGTTGCGGCAAACAGGCGGTTTATGAAACGATGTGCCGTGATCAGGATAACTGTAATTCTTTTGCAAACACCGGAAATATTCTACAGAGCGGGCAGTAACCGGGTGCGTTATTAAGTCGTAGGATGAGACAACGGACGTGTTGTGTTCTGTAGCAGGATTTTTTCCGTCTTGTTTTGTCAGACTTGCTGTACTGTCAATTCTGGAAATGACGGCCTTGCCGGTGAGTGCGACGGATATCGAACCCAGAGCCTATTCCAATATCCCTATCGGAGTCAATTTTCTACTCGCCGGATACGGTTACACCAAAGGTAATGTGACGGTTGCTCCATCGGTGCCGATCGAGAACGGTAAGATGGAAATTCACAACACCGTTTTTGCTTATGTCCGTTCGCTGGATTTCTGGGGAAAGTCAGGCAAGGTTGATATCATCATCCCCGAGGCCTGGTTATCAGGCCAAGCGGAGGTCTTAGGGCGGCCAGAAAACAGGGAAATCTCCGGTTTTGCCGATCCGCTCTTTCGTTTGTACGTGAATCTTTTCGGAGCTTCTGCCCTGTCGATGAAAGAGTTCGCCAATTACAAGCAGGACACCATTATCGGGGCCAGTCTTGCGGTATCTCCGCCGGGCGGGCAATACGACTCCCAGAAACTTGTCAATATCGGCACCAATCGCTGGACCATCAAACCCGAAATCGGTCTTTCCAAGGCGTGGGGGCCATTGATCGCCGAGTTTGCTGCCGGGGTATTCGTCTTTACCGATAATGACCAGCCGTTCCGGGCAAAGACCCAAGAGCAGACACCGATCTATGCTCTCCAAGGGCATCTGATCTACAGTTTCGGATTGGGTATATGGGGTGCTTTAGACGCCAACTATTATACCGGGGGACGTACCATCCGGGATGGCAAAATCGCCGATAACCTTCAGCAGAATTGGCGCGTAGGGGCCACGCTTTCGTTTCCGGTCAACCGGCAGAACTCCATCAAGATTTCCGGCAACACCGTTGTTCACTCACGAACCGAGAGCTTCTTCGACACGATCGGAATTACCTGGCAGTACCGCTGGGGAGAAGGATTATAGAGGGTTGGATTGTTGCATGAACGCTGCCAATGGGAATTGATAAAGTCAGGCCTTTTAAATATGTTGTAAATAAACAGTTTATGAGTTA
>JBAQEN010000402.1:0-1719 GCA_049286765.1 Methylococcaceae bacterium | reverse complement strand
CGCATGGTTGCCGCTGCTGGTGCTCTCAGTGTTGGCCGGCGAGGCGCTAGGCGGTGCCATTAAAGTCCCTTTTTTTTATGACGTGGATGCACATGTCCGCTTTCTGGGGGCCGTGCCATTGCTGTTGATCGCGGAGCTCGTGGTCCACCAGCGGATCAGGCTGATCATTCAGCAATTTATCGAGCGCAGGATCGTTTTGGCACAAGCCCGCCCGGAGTTCGACGCTATTTTCGGCTCCGCGTTACGTCTGCGCAATTCGGTGGTGATCGAGGTATTGCTCCTTGTTATGGTGTTGCCGGCTACGCATTACCTCTGGTCAAATCAGATGGCGCTGGAATCGGCCACCTGGTACGCGGCTATCGTGGATGGGCATCGCCAATATTCCCCAGCAGGGTATTGGTATTCCTTTGTCAGCATTCCGATTTATCAATTCCTAGTAGCGCGCTGGTTTTTCCGCATTTTCATCTGGGCACGGTTTTTGTGGCAGGTTTCCCGACTGGATCTGCATCTCGTTCCGACGCATCCCGACCGCGCTGCTGGACTCGGTTTTCTCGGGGGAAGCGCGATGGCATTTTGGCCGTTACTGCTGTCTCAAGGCGTTTTGCTGGCAGGACTGATCGCCAACCATATTTTCTATGAGGGCAAAACGCTATTGGACTTTAAACCGGAGATTGTAGCCGCCGTGGTTTTTTTCCTGTTGCTCGTGCTCGGCCCCTTGTGTGTGTTCGCTCCCCGCCTGGCGCAAGTCAAGCGGCAGGGTTTGCTTGAGTATGGCGCACTGGCGAACCGCTACGTTCGTGAATTTGACGATAAATGGCTGCGTGGCGGAGCACCGCTGGATGAACCATTGGTCGGCAGCGGCGATATTCAATCCTTGAACGACATGGCGGGCAGCTTTGAGGTAGTACAGACGATGCGACCGTTTCCGTTCAGTAAAACCGCTGTACTACAAACTGCCATTCCAGTACTGGTGCCGTTGCTGCCATTGGCCTTGACGATGATTTCCCTGGAAGATCTGTTTAAACGCTTGGTGGGGATTTTGTTATGAAGGGCGAAAGAAATAAAGCATTGGATTCAACTTAAGTATGGTCTGAATAAGTCCTCTCCTTTTCCGAAGCATACGCAGACCAGAACGAGCTGGATTATAAGGCAATGGTGCAAGCTGTGCAGAAGGGGCGTTTGGAAGTTTATCTTGAGCGTTGAGGTAGAGTAATTAATGACGCTCTATGAATAAACAGGCAATCGGAATTTGGAGGAGGACAATAAGATGAAATGGCTTGGTAACCGTTTAAAACGTCATTTAATAAACTCGGAAGCTGCTCGCGGTTGGGCGGCACGAGGCCGTACATGCCTGTTGGCGAGCATCGTGCTTAGTCTGCCGGGATGCGCGAGCTTTGGTCTGTAAAAGAGCTTCTAATTTTTCTACAAAAGCACCCGTTTTTTCAGTTAACTAAATTTATGCGTAATTTGAAAACAATAAAATAGCAAAGATTGCTGGTAAATTTAGATGCTCTTAACTGGCAAATATTGGACTCCGTTTTGCATTGGGAAAAGAGATTGATCAGATTTGAGCCTGGCTTGGTTAATCCATGCTTCAAGCGAATCTCTGGTTTGTTCTGTTATCTCGAACTGAACAGGGCGATGTATTTTCTGTTGCATAATAATGGCCCGCGATGAAACTCTGCTCCCTTGAGTCACATCGCAGATCCTTAGTTGAAC
>JBAQEN010000401.1:0-3420 GCA_049286765.1 Methylococcaceae bacterium | reverse complement strand
CCTTTGATCATCAATTTTATACGAATACAATAGCCACTCAAGATATAAACGAAGAAGTCTTACATGTCTATTTGGATGGAGATGGAACACCCTGGGAAAAGCATCAATGGATTGCTGACGATCCCACTTCCAGAAATTCGATGATACTTGAGCTTATGCGGCAAGATAAGGCAACTTCGATTCTTCTGGGCCGCCCCTGTTATCAGGGCTTTAATAAAACATCGGCCTGTCACTCTAAATACTGGACATCCCATCGTTATTCCAAACAGGTTGTTGGCAGCATGGTGCAGGTACTGAAACTATGGCTAATCAAGCATCCCTTTAAACACGTTGTGCTGATTGGTTACAGTGGAGGTGGTACGTTAACCGTATTAATGGCGCCGTATTTACCGGAAGTTAAAACCATTGTTACATTGGCGGCGAACCTGGATGTCGAAGCATGGAGCCGGTATCATGGTTACAAGCCTTTAACTGAGTCTTTAAATCCGGCTGGGATTGTTCTGAATGCAAATTTGAGACAGATTCATATTGCCGGACTGAAGGATAACATTGTACCTGCACAGATTATTGAATCCTATGCGGAGAAACAAGTTAATGCTTTATATTTACCCTATGCACATTTTGATCATCATTGTTGTTGGGTTAAGGAATGGGCATCTATACTTCGATTGTTGTAATGTTAAAGTGATGATATATCTAGGAATGATATTACCCCAAGGCAATCGCTTCGCACCTGCAAGCACGTTTGTCGTTTCATAACATACAATTTTTAGTGCGATTGTTGCCCTAGGTACTGGTTGAATGATCTTGGCGGCACTAAAATTCGAGCCTTATTCCGCTGGTAAATCCATGACTGGTTATGCGGCTATAGCCTAACAGTGTTTGATAATTAAAAAACAACTGAACTCCTCCCTGGAGTACGCTGGATATACCGGCTCCTAAAATAAAAAAATCCCGGTCAGGACTGTTAGTAGTAGCGTTAAATATAATGCCATTAGGATCAGCGCTATATTTTGCTGTTATGTTGCGGCTGTCATTCAAAAATTCGTGATTCCAGGAAAAAGCCGCCTGTGGAGTAATAATTCCAAATGATTCACTAAAGGGATAGGAAATTTGTCCGCCTACACTGGATTGAAGGGATTCGAAATTTTGCTTATCAATATCCAGATTTAACCCAAACGCACCCTGTTCACTATAAGAGTCAATTTGCCCGTGGAAGTAACTTACGCGGGCAATTGGATTAATAGTCAGCGCTTCTTGATGAAAATTATAACCGAATCCAAGCGCTGCGGAATATTGATCTCCATTTGGGTTTGATGTAGCTGCCCGGTTGGCGCCTCCTGTCGTCGTGATTGTCGGATTGGACAGGACAACAACGCGCCGTTCAACATCGTAGTCACTCCAGCCGTATGTAAATGAACCATCCATGTAAAAATCTTCAATATCATAGGTTGAAAACAACGAGACATTGAAGATGTCAGCATCTATGTTGCCGCCGGCCACATCTATATTTGTTTTGTAATCGGAACTAATGTTGGTGTAACCACCTGCCAATCCAAGCAGAAAGTTATCGGTAATTCGATAATCTGCTCCCAAAATTACACCTGCATTATCAAAATCGGCGGCATTTTCCCGAGAGGTGCCCTTTATATCGCCAAAACCGCCAACGCCATTTAGGAACATATTTAAACGATTAGATAATAGAGAGCCTTCATCATCACCACTGCCGCCACCGAGATTATGTAATTCAATTAAGTGAGAATTGATAGTCGAAACTTGGCCGGATAATGTGTTAGTCGATATTTTTGATGGGGTAGCCATTTCTTCCGTAGCAACATTTTGCAATGCAGAGCCAAGGCCTTCGCTGTTAAGTCCGAGACTGTTATCGGTTTGGCCATTATTTTGAATTTGATTGCCATTTCGAACCATGGCATTACACTGGTTGAATAGATCCTGTTGTGCGTTTTGTGGGCTTGAAGTTATTTTAGCACCATTGGATGCCAAACTATCGCAGACAGTTTGAACTCCATTACCGGTTACTGATTGGAGGGATGTAAGTCCTGGCGTAGCCGCAAGTTTCGCTGCATTTGCACTCGAGACAGCAAAAATATAAGCGATTACAACAGCGGAATGTCTTAGTCTTGCTGGGTTATGTAATAGGTTCATAGTAATTACCGTTATATTTAAGGAATATGAAGAATCGACAAATGTTTCAAAGGAAGTTTAACCTGGGATTTAAATCCTGTCTGATTAACCTAAAATAAATCCTTTTTAACAGCGCAGTCTATATTTAATTTATTATATTCAGTAAGTTATCGTTATATGATTTCTATTTCGGGTTAAAGAAAAACTCACCGCCTTCGTGTCCTGCGTGATCAATGGGTGCATATTCAGGCACCTGAACTTGTTCATTGCCATTGCGTTGTGTCGCAACCACAACATTCGCCGATACATTGCGATATAATTCCTGTCCCTCCATGAAATTATTGTTATTTTGTAACTCTTTAATAAAGGCATTGGCAAAAACCGAGTGATATCCATCACCGCCGCCGTCCAACACTGGTTTCAATCCGCCGGAAGTAAGAGCGGTTCTGGACTTGGTTTTTAACAGAGTCTTCACCCATTCTGTCTTTTTCTCCTGACTCATACCCGCATCGAGGTGAGGAATTGCCGCACGCGTCAATGCTGCGGAATAGCAGGAATCGGAAACCACCAGAATATGCCTGGAAGACATCGCATTCAGAATATCGGTAATTGATACCGTTGAAATCCAGTTCGCGTCACTATCAAGTTCAGCATCTACGGGGAGCCAATGGCCACGTTTGTTAACTTTATCCAGCACGCCATGGCCGGCATAATAAATCAACAAATTGTCATTTTCTGTCAGCTTTTCCCGCAGCTTGTTCAACGCAGTGAGGATTTGATAACGATTGGCATCGATAAGCAGTGTGGTATTAAAATTATATTTCTCCCGCAATATTTTATCCACATCGCGGGCATCGGCGATCGGTGTATCCAGTGATTGAATTTTCTCATATTTCTGGTTACCGACGATCAGTGCGTAATATTTTCCGAAGTCGATATTTATTACAAAGGGGACATTAATGGAAGCGTTATCCTCCCCAGAAGGATGCGGAATGGATCTTGCCGATATGCTGTGTATCTTATCTATTTCTTGCTGTAATTTTTGTTTTTCGCCTTGCAGTCGACTAATCAGAACTTGCGATTGTTCCCATTTACTTTGCAAGTCCTGGCTCGTTTTTACATGGCTAGTTTGAGAAAACCTGTCGGCATCGGCTTTATTATAGATCTTTTGGGCTTCCAGCAATTTCTTCTCGGTATTGGCCAACTTCGCTTCTGCATTTACCAATTTTAATTGCATATCACCGCTTGCAGTTTGCTGGGTTTTGAGTTGATCGG
>JBAQEN010000400.1:0-3189 GCA_049286765.1 Methylococcaceae bacterium | reverse complement strand
ATGTTGCATGACTTTTTCACGGCCAAAATCAATCAGGTTGGATGAATAATAAATCTGCCGGTAATCAAATGGCCGGTATAAAACGTCCACTATTTCTGATGATTTAAACGTTTCTTTCTGTCTGGCTTCTGATATTTTCCAGTCCCGGTTGTCCTTCAAGTTTAGTTTTGAGGCTATTTCTGTATCAGAATACTGTTGATCATAAAAATATTCGATCCGGTTTATTAGTGTGGCTTTATCCATGTCAACCACAAAATCATCACGATGGGTTTTAATGCCACTGGAATTAACTGTAAACAAATCATTCACTGAAAAGCCCTGTTCATATTGCCCAAGTACATCAAAATCCTTGGCAATAAATGAATACTCCGGCGCCCGGCAGTCAATTTTTTTCCACGGCAATGAACTGATGCTGTTATCCAGCAGCGTTTGATATTTGTCTTCACGCAGGCCATATAAATCCAGGTGATAAACTTCAGCTAATGGCTTCGACATTGGAAATAATCTGGTTAAAGATTAATGGATTGAACGTCCTTGCTGATGACATCCTTAATATAGTCATTTAAGGATTTGCCGGATTCTGCTGATTTTTTTGCAACTTTTTCATGTAATTCCTGACCAATCCTGATATTGAACGAACCTTTGAAGGGCTTTTTAGGCTCGCGGTTTAACGCTTTACAGGTTGCAAGATAGTCATCGACCGAGTCTTTAAAATCGTTTTCAAGTTCTTCCAGGGTATTGCCTTCATACAAGATCAAATCAGTGATATTGAGAATCTTGCCAAATAAGCAACGGTCTTTCAGGCTGGTTTCAATTGAACCTTGATAACCTTTGTAATTAAAACAATTCATTTTTTAACCTCGCTAGAATTTCTTTGCGTACATGGTAGGGCGCGCCGCGCGCGCCTGATGATGGAGAGGATGGAGTTAAAGTAAGCGTCGATAGAAGGCGCGCATGGCACGCCCTACTTGGCTCCGTACCTTGAGATGCTGGGTTTCGTGTGCCTTACCCAGCTCATAGGTTCATTGTAAAGCAACTATTATTTAGTTGCTTTATTTTTTAGTTTGACAAAAATGTTAATGGAAACGCCCTGCATAATATCAAACACATTTTCATCCTTGCCGCCATCCACGGCGGTTTCTTTCTTTTTATGGTTGCCGTGCAGATCAAGAATATAAATAAGGTCAAAAGTCTCCAATAAATGCTTGCGCATTTGCCGGTGAATCAAGCCGTCTATAAAACTGTTATTGGAAATATAAGCCAGTATGCCTTCGCCATTCTTTTCAATAAAATGAGCGCCGTAACGAATAAACTTGATGTAATCGTCCGATAAGGGCTGGATGTTCTTTTCATTCAGGTCTTTTTTATAATCGACCAGCAAATTTTGTATCCATTCGCCTTTATTACTGCTGCTCACCGAATAAGGCGGGTTACCCATGACCACCATAACCGGCGTATCGCGCTTGATATGATTGGCTTCGTTGGATTCCTTGGCTAACCAGGAGGCAAATAACGTGCCGGTGTCGGGGTGCGATTCTTCCAGGGAGTTGGTCAGGTAGATGTTTAAGCGGGGTTGTTTGGCGGGCTGGTAGCCGGTTTCTTTCAGCAATAAATCCAGTTTTAAATGCGCCATCGCGTAGGATGCCATCAGAATTTCAAAACCGTTGATTCTGGGTATCAGGTGATCTTCCACATACTGGCTCCAAAGTCCTTGTTGGCCTTTAAATTTCCGGTGTATCTGTTTGATGGTAGCAGCTAAAAAAGTACCGGTTCCGGTGGCGGGATCGAGTATCTGGACTTTGTGGACTTCTTTGTCCACTTTTTGCAGTTGGGTGTATTTGGTTTTGCCCTTGCCTTTTACGACCGGCATTTCAACCTGAATAGTAGTTTTGCTGTTATCGGCCAAGCCTAACGGTAAATTAAAGTCTGTTTTTAAAATATCATCGACAGCACGGACGATAAAATCAACCACCGGTTCCGGTGTGTACCAAACGCCCCGGCTTTTCCTGAGTTTCGGGTCATATTCGGCCAGGAAGGTTTCATAAAAATGGATGATGGGGTCGGTTTGCCGGGTGGCTTTGCCAAAATTGGTTAGCAGTGCGCGAACATCCGTGGCCCTAAAAATGTTGGCTAAAGAATCAACTATCCAAACTATCCGGTCATCCAGGTCATAACCTGCAATGTATTGAAATAATTTACGCAAAAACGGGTTGCATTGCGGTATGAGTTGGGCGGCTTCCTGCCTTGTAAAGGTGTCCAGGGTTTCATCATGCAGGCGTGCCGCAAACATGCCGTAAGCGATGGTTTGTGAGTAAATATCCGCAAATTGCCGGGGCTCTATCTCATGAATCAAAATGCTTTTGAAGGCCTGCATTTGCTCTTTAAGGGTGCTGTCTGCTTCGCTTTGTTCATCACTGGTTAGCGCCTTTTCAATGACGGTGGCTAACAGCTTGGCTTTGCCCGCCATCATTTTTGCCAACTTGGAAGGCGAAGTAATCGTTTGCCCGGTATAACTGGCAAAGTCTGTAATCAGGCCGGTAAAAGGGGCGAAGTTTTCCGGCTTTGCCATTAAGGTAGTGCCGGCAATATCGGCAAGTTTGATGCTTGTTACGGGCAAGCCCTCATGATAAAACCTGAACTCCAGGTAATCGGTGATGATCAGGTTATCCAGTGAGTTCCGGTAACGGTCGAACTGTTCCTTATAGTCTTTGCTGTCCAGCGCCTTGCCGATGTCCTTGGCTTCGATGTAACCGATTGGAATAGTGGCTTTGGTCAGGATGTAATCGGGCGCGCCACATTGTATGCGTGCGGGTTCGTTGGTTACCAACACGCTGGGCAACAGGCTTTCCAGCAGGTTTTGCAGATCACCACGATAGCTGTGTTCTGTAGAAATACCGGCTTTATAACGTTGAGCTACTTTATCGAGATAATCTTGTATAGTGTACATAAAGCAAAATCCTTTTTTGGTTGTGTTTTTTGAGTTCGTAGGCTTATTTGGCAAAGCGTTTACGCATATTTTTGAATCGTGCGATGAGTTCATCGCGCATCATTTTTCTGGCTATGGTGTGACGGGGTCCGCTCATTAATCCGGCTACCCGGTCGGTTGAACTTCGAACCGTCGAGAAGAACAGAGTGCCTTTGCTGGATATCGTATAAGCGCCTGATATCGTCTGGGCGGCATCATAGGAA
>JBAQEN010000399.1:0-3677 GCA_049286765.1 Methylococcaceae bacterium | reverse complement strand
ATTCAAGATACAAATTAATCACCTTTCAGAGATTGGTTATGCTTTATCTTCAGATGCAAAAAACCTTGCAATCCTTTTAGATAATAATATTATTTCGATTCGTCCGGTCCTCGGTGATTTTTTAGCTGCTAAGAAATATTATTGTAACAATAACTTATTGGCTGGAAATAATGAGAATATAAAACTAAGTCCATCTTTCTGTTCCAGCTAACCTAAAGACAAAAATTCAAAATAATGCACAGAGGAAAATGTAAGAGCATGAAAAAAATTTTAACAATAATACTTTGTTCCTTAATTATTTCCTCTAACGCCGATGCGGAAGACTCTTGTTCTTCAGTTGAAAAACTTATTGCTGCTCATAAGGATCTAAGAGTTCTTCGGGGGGAAAAATTGGACGATGAGACCTGGCAGGCAAAGCTTAAAGTCTTGGGTTTCAAAGATTGCAAGGTTCAGTCGCATAAGGGCAAGCTTAACTATAGTTGTTTTGAAAGGCTCAAAGACAAGAATCAAGCTGTAGCTCGCATGGAAAAGGCTGGTGCCAATCTATGGAACTGTGACTCTATATCGACTAGAACCCTATCAGATAATAAGAAGTGGGAAATTATGAGCATGAATCATTTTTTCGCCACGAAAGATAATATTTCTATCCAATTGAATGCTGGCTTGGACCTATTTGACGGATCTTCGATTTTACAACTCTCGTTCTATGAAAACTAACCAGAATCCAGGAACAAGTCGGCGTTGTTGAATAAATCAAAATTTGGCCAAAGCTCCTCATTTCTAACGTTAGTTAGATTTTTACTGACACAGGCATGCCCAGACTTGTCATTCTGTTGAGTGCAGACGCACTGATCGGCGCTGTTGAATAAATAGGTTTTCAACATTCAAGTCGGTTATATGACATCATTTTGGATTCACTACACCAATCGATTTCACACCATGCCGTACAAACATAACGAGAGCCGCCGCCATAAAATCACAAAATCTCGTTATAAAGTGACGAACTGGCATGACTACAACAATGGGTTACGGCAACGTGGTGATTTTACGATCTGGTTTACTGAAGAGGCGATAGCCGACTGGCACCCATCCAAGACCGGAGCCCGAGGTCGGCCGCAGGAGTATTCTGACATCGCCATAGAAACCCCTTCATTTATCCGCCAAGTTTTTCATCTGCCGTTACGCCAAACAGAAGGCTTCATGAATTCGCTTGCCCGTGTCATGAAAGCCGAGATCACCATTCCTGACTTCAGCAGCATTTCCAAGCGCAGTATTGCCTTACCCAGGCATATCCTGACAAAAGCGATGGAGCCGGGTAGTCTTGTGATTGTTGAGGTTCTGTCGCAAATATTTATAAAGTGCAAAGCCGCACTTATCTGCAGACACGGTTATCCAGCTAAAGCTGCAAAAGAGCGTGCAAAATTTGTCAGTTTTACAATAAAAGAGCGACAAAGTTTGCCAGTTATTAATCACTATCTTATTGTTTTTAATGCATACACTGTTTTTTTGACTGGAAAAACAGCTCTGAATAGTGGAAAAATTTGAAAGCCGTTTTGCACACCTGACTGTCAAACAGTAGAGTAGAGACAGCGCATTACTGCGCCATCTCCCCCTAAGAACCGTGCGTACAAGTTTCCCCGCACACTGTAAAACTGCGTTGAAAATTTGCCAGTAAAACTGGCATCCAATTTGATCGGCAGCAACGTCAAATCAATGGCTTACAATTTCTATTTAGCTTGTAAAGTGGAAAAAGTTGGGAGCTGTTTTATACATACGCTGTTTTTCTTGACTGAAAAAACAGTGTTGAATAATTGCAAAAATTGAAAGCCGTTTTGCATGCCATTAGTGTCAGTAATGCTAGATAGTGTGGTTTTCAGGAGTATCTATTATTGTAAAAATTACTGCATTTTATCGGCGTGACTCACTAAAAATAGCAATTCGGTTTTATATTATTGAAGCAAAAAAACCCCGCAAAAAGCGGGTTGAGTGTTTTTATAACCAAGAGAAGATCAAAAGATCTCGAGGCACATTTAAACCTAAAGAGTGATAAAAAGCGTGCAAAACTTTCCAGTAAAAAGCGTCAATTTTGCCAGTCAAGTCAGGCATGGGTATTCTAAAAACAGTAATATAGCTTAAATTGCTGATAAATTTGGACGCTTTTTTCTGGTAAAACTGACAAATTTTCCACGCTTTTTACCATACTTGAGCCATCACTGCCACTCTCATTTAGTATGATGTAAATGGTGATGAGCAGTCCCGCCAGTTTTCGTTCCAGTGGATTTGCGACAGTGACAGTTGCGACTATTGCGACAGTTCTAACTGTAAAAGAGCATGGAAAAGTTTGCTAGTTGTTAATCACTATCATATTGTTTTTTATACATATGCTTTTTTCTTGACTAGAAAAACCGACGCCGATAGTGGTAAATTTTGGACGCTTTTTTACAGTCTGGATTCCTCTTGTAGAATGCAGGCTTTAATTACATTGCCTAAAGCAAAAAAAAACCTGCAAAGGCAAGTGCCTAAGCAGGTTATGGAATTTCCAAAGAGCCAACAATATGAAAGTGTATTTAAACCTATCAAGATGATGGTTTGCTTAAGAATTAAAATAATTAGCAAAATTACATGTGCCTTATGCTGCTATATTTATTTTAATTCTCCTCTTTCTTTCATATGTTTCAGTTTCGTAATCTTTGAACATTTAGCGTGATTGCCTTTATTGCGTGGAGCATTGCACACAGGGCAATAGCAAATATCAAATATCAATGGTTTTTTGTCTTCTGTATCTTGTTTTTTACTCATTGTGCTTTTATTCCTGCTCATCATCTTTTGGCTTGCCGTAGGTTTGCCGGTAAACATGATGCTCTGAACAGTCGGCAACGATACCCATGCTATCAAGTAATCCTCGCTCCCAGCTGCCAGGCTTGTTAATCACCATGCAAAACTTACCAGGTAACTATAGAAATCAACATTGAAAATTTTCCAGACACCAAGAGTGCTGCTTAGAAAGTCAATATCTTACAGTACCTTAAGCTGGCAAAGTCAGTGTTGATAACTGGAAAATATTATGCGTTGATTGACAGGCTTGAGAATGTCCCGGATCAATTCGGACGTAACATCTGAGAGAAGAGTCTTACCTAAGCGTTGTTCCCACCATAAGACGAGTCTGACCCGGTCATGGTCTTTGCCTGTCCACCATTGCATGTATTCATTGGCTAAACGGCTGAAATTGATGGTGCAAGGTTTAATGCCCTTGGCTTCGTACTCTTGGGAATCCAAAACAGAACGAGTGCCCCAAGTACGAGCGTCTTGCTTGCGTCTGAATGTTTTGGTTTTGATGCCCTTACCGGATTTGGTAAGAATGGTGCGATAACGGGTTTCGCCGTTTTTTAGAATCACTTTGATGATGTGGAAATTAAGCATCTGTGTTCCCTCTTTTGAGGTTAAAAACAAGACTACTATTAAAATCGCTGTAGTCGATGGTTTTAGTACACAGTTACTGAGGCTTTTTATCCTTAAAAAGCTTTTTAAATCAAAGGCTTTGCGGTTGGTCGTGCGCGATTCGAACGCGCGATCATCGCATTAAAAGTGCATTACCAACGAATTGAAGTAACCTGAAACTGCACTTTACTCTTTATATATACACAGTTTCAAGTTGTTTCAATATTGCTTGGTTCTGG
>JBAQEN010000398.1:0-5812 GCA_049286765.1 Methylococcaceae bacterium | reverse complement strand
GTGCACCCCGTTGCAATGAATCATTATCAGTGAGGTCAATATCAGCCTCTTGCAGTTCTATACCTTCCGAGGCGACAACACCAAATGACAGAGTCAATAATAAAAGTAATATTATTAAATTTTTCATATTAATCAAGACTCCCTTTTAGTTTTATTACTAACCTATTGATAACGTGGAGCATCCCTTCTGGGTTAGGCCTTCTGCTAAAAAAGGAGCTTTTAAAAGCAGGATGGCCTATTTCTGTAGCCAATGGTTTTAACTCGGTAATTTCTTCAAGTAACGCTGGCAATTGCTCCTCAAGGCTATATAATTTGGTCAAGGTTTTCGGCACCGGCTTGGTTTTTTCCCAGCGGGTGTATATAGGCATTAACAGGAAAAAGCCAAAATAAATTGCGGTAAAAATTCTGGCAAAAATTGTCGCTGCTGGTGTTACAGGTTGAGTACCCAAATAACCTAATGCCACAAAACTGACTACGAATAAAAACAAGGCTTTTTTGAAAATACCGCCGCGATAACGAATTGATTTAACTTGACAGCGATCCAGCCAAGGCAAAAGAAACAGCACGACGATAGAGCTTGCCATAGCAATAACACCGGCAAATTTATCAGGAATAGCTCTTAAAATAGAATAAAACGGCGTGAAATACCAGACTGGAGCAATATGTTCGGGAGTTTTCATAGGGTCAGCCGGGATAAAATTGGCGTGCTCAAGAAAATACCCGCCCATTTCAGGCATGTAAAAAATAACCGTAGCAAAAAACAATAAAAATACAGCAACACCTACTATGTCTTTTACAGTGTAGTAAGGATGAAAAGGAATACCATCCACAGGATGCCCCCATGGGTCCTTGGATTCCTTGATTTCAATCCCGTCAGGATTGTTGGACCCGACTTCATGCAGCGCCACAATGTGCATGAAAACCAGCATTACCAATACCAAAGGCACTGCGATCACATGGAAAGCGAAGAATCTGTTCAGAGTTGCATCTGCAACAACATAATCTCCTCTGATCCAGAGTGATAATTCATCGCCGATGACAGGAATGGCGCTAAACAGAGAGATAATCACCTGCGCGCCCCAGTATGACATTTGCCCCCAGGGCAACAAGTAGCCCATAAACGCTTCGGCCATTAATGCAACAAACAGCAACATGCCGAAAATCCATATCAGTTCACGCGGATGCTTGAATGAACCGTACATGATACCTCTGAACATGTGCAGGTAAATTACAATAAAAAATGCTGATGCCCCGGTTGAGTGCATATAGCGCACCAGCCAACCCCAAGGCACATCACGCATGATATACTCTATAGAATCGAATGCCAGTTTAGCATCCGGTTTGTAGTTCATTGTCAACAAAATACCGGTAACAATCTGAATGACTAAAACCAGCAACGCCAAAGAGCCAAAGAAATACCAGAAGTTGAAGTTTTTTGGCGCGTAATAGTGCGCCATGTGATCATTCCAGAATTTTGTCACCGGAAAACGATCCAGGACCCAGTTGCCGCACTCAGTTAAACGGGTTGGTTTCATGCTGTTTTCTCCTCTGTCGGTTCACCAATGATGAGCTGTGTATCGGTAACATAGCGGTAAGGCGGGATTACCAAATTCGTGGGTGCAGGCACACCACGATAAACACGTCCTGCTAAATCAAACCAGGAACCATGACACGGACAGAAAAAACCGCCTTTCCATTTATCACCGAGATCATTCGGTGCTATTTCCGGGCGAAAAGTGGGTGAACAGCCTAAATGAGTACATAAGCCAACAGCGACAAAAATTTCAGGTTTAATGGATCGTACCGGGTTTTTACTGGATGCAGGCTGTTCAGATTCATTAGAAAGTGGATCTCTAAGTTCGTTGTCCAGGGTTTTTAATGTTGCCAGAACTTCGGATGTTCTATTAAGTACCCAGACTGGCTTACCGCGCCAGGCAACTCGAATCAATTGCCCAGGTTCCATTTTACTAATGTCAACTTCAACAGGCGCTCCTGCTGCCATTGCTTTAACGCTGGGCTGCATTTGCGCAAGAAAAGGGACTGCTATATAGCCTGTGCCGACAGCACCAACCACGGTCAAAGCCGTGGTTAAAAACTGGCGTTTGGACTTATCGACGCCTTCATTATTCATTATAGAATTCTCCTGATTATATCCGTGGCTTTACAAGCGCATTTTGTGTTCAGTCAATATACCATTAGAAGCCGGTGAATTTGAAGTGCTTATGTTGAATTGTTTAAAATGAAGTTGAGTATTTATGTAACGCTGATTTTATACACTTGACACAATAACCATAAGCAATTGTATTTGAATATAATTATGATTATCCTACCAACAATTCTGTTCAGTATGGGCGTATAGAATTAAGTTGTAGACAAGCTCTTTTTCAAGGCCACAAGAAAAGCTGCATTTTCCTCCGGTTTGCCAATAGTTACGCGTAAGCAATCGCTTAACAGGCCACCTTGACTGTCCAAGTTTTTAATTAATACGCCTTGTTGCTTTATCGAAGTGAAAATATTGGCTGCCTGATCAACTGGCGTCCTGAAAAGAATAAAGTTAGCCGCACTTGGGTAAGCAATAATATTGTCAAGCTCATTAAGCTGTTTAAGAACATTGGCTCGTTCAGCACAAATTTTTTGGGTTTGCTCATCAAACAAAGCCTTCTTGGACAAGGCGAAGTCTACGCTGAGTTGCGTAAGACTGTTAATATTGTAAGGCAGACGAATTTTATTAAGTTGCTCAATAACCTCAGAGTTGCCTACGATGTAGCCCAGACGCAAACCTGCCAGCCCAAGTTTGGAAACAGTACGCATGACCAACAGGTTGTCATACTGAGCCAGAGCATTGATAAAACTGGCTCCAGCAAAAGGAACGTAGGCTTCATCTATCACGACTAAACCTTTGCTTGTCTCAATAATTTCCCGAATCGATTTTTCACTAAACAAATTACCGGTAGGATTATTAGGATAAGCCAGAAAAATGACGGACGGTTGATGCTGCTCTATAGCAGACAGCATTGCCGGTAAATCCAGATCAAAGTTGTTGGCAAGTAATAAAATGCCTTGATAATCCAGTCCCAAACAATCACTCAACTGTTTGTACATAACAAAACCGGGAGAAGGAGCCAAAACACAGGCAGTACAAGGTAACGCCATTAACAGTAACTGAATTATTTCATCAGACCCATTACCCAGTAAAACATCGAGATGATCGGGTATTTGATTCAGGCGTTTGATAGTATGAACAAGCTGACGAGCTTCTGGATCTGGATAACGGTTTAACGGACAGTCTTTTAGCGTTTCCAACCATTCTTTTTTAATGTCTTCGGGCCAATTATAAGGATTCTCCATCGCATCCAATTTAATTAAACCTTGGGCATCTGCTACTTTATAAGCAGACATCGCCAACACTTCCTTGCGGAAAACCGAAGAAATAAGATGAGTATTTTTTGTCATGATTAAGGCTTAAGGCGAAAAGAAACGGACGCAACGCGGAAGACGAAGAGACACTTGCACCCCGTGTCTTTAATCTGATTTGATTCTATATTCAGCCGACCGTGCATGAGCGGTCAAACTTTCGCCACGCGCCAGAATAGAAGCGATTTTACCCAATGTATCCGCCCCCGCTTGAGAACAATTGATCAAACTGGAACGCTTCTGGAAATCATACACACCTAAAGGTGATGAAAAACGCGCGGTACTTGATGTCGGCAATACATGATTGGGACCGGCGCAGTAATCCCCCACGGCTTCGGCGGTATAGCGCCCCATAAAAATAGCGCCTGCATGGCGAATTTTTTGACACAATGCTTCAGGGTCTTCAACAGAAAGCTCCAAATGCTCCGGAGCAATAATGTTAGCTATATCGGCGGCTTCATCCAGGCTGCTGACTTTTATTAAAGCGCCGCGCGTTGATAACGAAGCTTTAATGATCTCGGCGCGTTCCATTTCCGGCAATAATTTATTGATGCTTTGCTCCACAGCATCGAGATAGGCGCCATCATCACTGATTAATATGGCCTGGGCATTTTCATCATGTTCTGCCTGTGAGAACAAATCCATTGCTATCCAGTCGGGGTTGGTTTTTCCATCACAAATGATTAAAATTTCCGAGGGGCCGGCAATCATGTCGATACCTACCTGTCCGAACACCAGTTTTTTAGCGGTAGCAACATAGATATTGCCTGGACCGACAATTTTTGCGACCGCGGGAATGGTTTCCGTACCATAAGCAAGAGCAGCAACTGCTTGCGCTCCGCCTATCGAAAATACACGATCAACACCTGCCAGGAAGGCAGCCGCCAGCACCAGTTCATTGGTTTCACCTTGAGGCGCAGGCACAACCATAATCAGCTCGCCAACACCCGCTACTTTTGCTGGAATGGCGTTCATCAATACCGACGAAGGATAAGCGGCTTTTCCACCCGGCACATAAAGACCGACGCGATCCAGCGGAGATATTTTCTGTCCCAGTTGGGTGCCGTCTGCTTCAATGTATTGCCAGGACTGCATTTTTTGCTGTTCGGCATAGGCGCGTAATCGATCAGCGGAAGTTTGCAAAGCTTGCGCTTGATCAGCAGGCAATTTCTCCCAAGCTGATTCAAGTGTTTCTTTGGACAATTCCAGCTCGCCGGCTTGGGTAATGTTGCGGCGGTCAAAGCGGTTAGTGTAATCAATAACTGCTTTATCACCATTTTTGCGAACATCGGCAATAATATCCAAAACCCGCTGATGGATGTCCTTGTCATCAGTTTCATTCCATGCCAGCAGTTGTTGTAATTGCTGGTCAAAACCGGCGGATGACGCATCGAGTTTAGTGATGTTTATATGGGACATGGATTTACCCCCTTGCCAGGTTTTTTTCAAACTGAGTCAATAATGCCGCAATTGCCTGATGTTTCATTTTCATTGCCGCTTTGTTAACCACCAACCTGGAACTTATATTCATAATAAGATCACGCGGTTCGAGATCGTTGGCTCTCAAGGTATTGCCAGTATCAACCAAATCAACAATACAATCGGCAAGGCCGACCAGTGGTGCAAGTTCCATTGAGCCGTATAATTTAATGATCTCGGCTTGAATGCCTTTACTGGCAAAGTAACTCTGGGCTATTTTGACGTATTTGGTAGCAACGCGAATGCGGCCTTGTTGTTCCGGTGCGTCTTTATGCGCCGCAGTCATTAGCCTGCAACAGGCGATGTTTAAATCCAAAGGTTCATAAAGGCTTTCAGCTCCGTGTTCTAATAACACATCTTTTCCGGCAATACCTAAGTCCGCAGCTCCATATTCAACAAAGGTAGGCACATCTGTAGCGCGAATAATAACCAGCTGAACGTCATCACGCGAAGTTTGCAAGATCAGCTTGCGGCATTTTTTCGGATCGTCAAGCGGCGTGATTCCTGCTTCTGCCAATAAAGGCAAGGCTTCTTCATAAATTCTGCCTTTAGATACTGCAATAGTTAACATGTTAAAACCTTATCTTGGGACACGACGAATCGTCGCTCCCAATTGCGTGAGCTTTTCTTCGATGTGATCATAGCCCCTGTCTATATGGTAAATGCGATCAACCAGCGTATCACCTTTGGCAACCAGCGCCGCTACCACAAGGCTAGCAGATGCTCTTAAATCCGTTGCCATCACCGGTGCTCCCGTAAGCTTTGCAACTCCTGTACAAATGGCGGTATTAGATTCAAGCTTAATGTCAGCGCCCATACGTTGCAGTTCCTGAACATGCATAAAGCGGTTCTCGAACACGGTTTCGGTAATGATACCGACACCCTCGGCAATCGTGTTCATGGCGATAAACTGAGCCTG
>JBAQEN010000397.1:0-4791 GCA_049286765.1 Methylococcaceae bacterium | reverse complement strand
AGACTATAATGATTGATAACCTTATCCCGCAAACGCTTACCACGCCGAGTCGCTTCCGCATAATCGTTAACAACAGCATCAAGCGCGCGATGAAGCCGGGATGTTTCTACCAAATAACCGCAATCACCATCCAGTACAGCGGGTAAGGCTCCAACGGGCGTGGCAACAACTGGCAACCCGATAGCACCTGCCTCAAGAACAGCCATCGGCAGACCCTCCCAGCGCGAAGACATGACAAAGCAGTCCGCCTGAACAAGTAGTTGAGGTACATCATTCCGAAGACCCAGTATTCGCACTCTATCTTTAATACATAACTTGTCGACTTCTCGCTTTACATCATGCCTCATAACACCGTCGCCAGCCATCCAAAGTTCACAGTTCTTATGCTGCATAGCTGCAAACGCTTGAACGAGTGCAATTGGATCTTTTTCGGGTTCTAATCGGCCAGCACATAAAAATACACGCCGCGCCGACACTTCCTTGGCAACAACAACTTTGGCTGGATCAACAGGAACCCCGTTAGGAATCACAACCGTATTTGCAGCATTCATTTCAGGATGTTGCCCAGGAACGAATATAATATCGGCATCACGCATAGCCCTTGTCATACGGATTATAGTCTGACGCAGCCATGAAAATCCCTTTGCAGAGTGACTTGTAAATACTATCGGTAAATCTGGCCGAACTATCTTAGAGATAAGAGCAAACAGAAGTGAATGAAACATGTGTGCATGTATTAATGAAATATTTTCGATATGCAGAATACGGACAAGTTTAATAACTCCCTTAAGAAGCGACCATGGATTTTTTTGCACCATAAGGGTATGAACAGGGAAAGCTACCTCTGAATATTGTTCTAGCATAGAGAACATACGAGGGTCAGCACTTATCGTAACTATAACCGAGCGAATTCCTGAAGAGGGGAGACGTCCCGCTAGCTCCATAACTACTCTTTCTGCACCGCCAACGCCTAAGCCGGTAATAAGTTGTAACACAACAGGATTTGATGAATTACTTTGGTTATTAATTAACTTCATAAGGTAGTCTTCCATTCAGTGATATGCTTTTCTGCTTCAGTCCAACCATAGGAAATTGCTTGCTCTGCATTTCGACGAAAAATTTTACACAACAAATTATTGTCTTCAAGAATATATTGGATTCGTTCTTCATAAATATTTAGCTCGAAGTCTTTCAAAGACATAACCATTTTTCCAAGGATTAATCAAATTCAACATAAGCACTGGATCTTGAAGTCTCCGCCGCTAATACACAGACCATAGCCTCCAGTAAAGCGGTCGGGGCGCCCTCAGTAAATGAAGTTGTTATAAAAATTCGGGCATTCCTTAATTGTTGAGCGACTTCATCAGGTGCCAGATGTTAAATAAATTTAACAATAGTCTCTGTGCCACCGACTTTAAAACAAACATTAATATGAGGTATGTTCAACGTTGGATACCCAGTTCTTGAAAAAGCAAATCCCATTGCTCTAATATTTTAGCTAAAGAAAAACGCTCTATGACTGATGCTCGCGCTTGGCTACCAAGTGATTGCCTTAAATCAGCATCTAACATCAATCGCTCCAGTGCAAGTTCTAATGCTTGTTCATCATTCAGTGGCACCAATAGTGCCACCTGCCCATCCATTGTTATTTCACGTGGGCCACTAGGACAATCAAAACAGACGCAAGGTAAGCCCACTGTCATTGCCTCAAGCAACGCATTAGGGAAACCTTCGTATTTTGAAGTCAACGCAAAAATATCAGCCTTTGCTAATTCTTCACCTATCATTTTTGATAGTCCTGCCAGCTCAACATACGCATCGAGATCAAGATCAGTTATTTGCTGTTGTAAAGTAGTCCGTAAATGCCCTTCGCCAACAATCCGAAGTGACCAATTGGTATAACGTTGCACAAGGTTTGCAAAAACCTGAATGAGCACGTCAAATTGTTTTTGCTCAGCTAATCTGCCAATACTTAGCAACTGTTTCGTTGTAGAAACACTGAGACGACGATGAGTGTGCAGCATTTGGTCTGAGACTGGATTAGGTATTACCCACAGGCGTTTTAATGGCCAACCTGAAGTGGTATATTTAATTGCTACCGCTTGGGTCTGTACCATCAATACATCAGCAAATGGATAAGTAAAACGGCAGGCGAATCGCAACCAGCATGATGTTGGTATTATAAATGGGTCGTTGCGTTCACAGATAATAACAGGGATGCCCAAACCAAGCGAAGCAATAACTGCTGCTACATTAACATTAGTTAAAAACGAAACAACGACATCGGGTTGTTCAGCAGCCATAAATCGGCGCAAAGCAAACAAGCGAGAGAACTGATTCACCCATGTTTTTGACCGACTCGATACTAAATCTGCCAGATAAATAAGGCGAACTTCTGGAGATACCACATAAAAACATTCACCACGCCCAGAAAAGGTCGGCATCAGTGTAACTTGATTGCCACTAACAGCCCAAGCATTTGCGAGCGTAGCTGCGACACGTTCAGCACCGCCAGAACCCATTGAGCTGACTAGCAAAATAATCTTTTTGCTCATAGGTAATGTCTCATTTTTTTATAAAATTGATTTTATTTAAGTAGATTATGAGAAGAGAGATTTGACCTGAAGCTTGACGCTGGCATAAATGCCTTGCGAATAAAAGGTTTAATCCCCATAAATTGCATTACCGCCCAGGCAAAGTCGATTTGCACTCTATGTCGAGGCTCTTGTAATTCGTCATAACAAGCATATAGTACTAAAAATAGCATAGTATAAAGTAGAAAAAAACGCTGGTAATTAGACAGCTGGTTTATCAAAGTAATAATATCTAGTATCGCAAATGGCATTAAATGACCAATGTATCAAAGCAGAAATATCAAGAAAAGTATGTGCTTTCTCCGTAATAAACGGAATGGGCATAAAGATAAGGCGGATAAAACCATGAAATGGGTTTACAAGGTCTTTTTGAATGGAAAGAAAACCTGATTGAAAATCATTAGCAAAGCCCACTACTTTGATTTCCGTTTAAAGACCTTATATTCTTGTTTTGTATGCAACAATTCGTAATTATCCTTTATGAATCCATCAATTTTCGTTCCCATAGTATCAGAGGCCTTTACATAAAATAAGGGTGGCTTTACCTTGAAATCAGATAGTAGTTGCTGTCTTTCTGCATCTCTGCTAACAAAACACGTATTGAAGTACTTGCTTGGGGATACTCTACCAGAATAAGATAAAATGGGAGCAGGGCCAGCGCAACCATCTACATATACATAATCTTTCTCATCTGTGTTTTCTCTCAGCCATAGCCCTAATTCCTTTCTCTTATCTAAATCTCCTGTTGCTGCACTATACCCGCCTGTTACCGCACTATATCCGTTTAGAATCAATGTTATATAAGGAAACAATAAAACAATAAGAAATATAAGCAAATTAGATGCGTATTTTGATATTTCAGATTTCTCCATGACATGCTTTAATAGCAGATTGCTTAATAAAATACCAATAATTATGGATACTGAGGGTATAAGTTGTTTGATTTGGTGTCCATAATAAGTGCCAGCTCCGTTAACTCCTATAAAATCAAAAACCATCCAAATCAACAAGCCTATGAAGTATCTATTCTTTATTAAATCTGACTGACAGATAAGCAAACCAAAAAAAGGATAGAAAACTACTATTCTAGTATTTAGAAAAACATGAAAAAAATTATGTAAGTGTTGCTGTATAGGAGCACTTGACCCCGGATTTAGCAGCATCAGCCATGAGCCATTAATATATTCTTTTAAGGAAACGTTGCTGACAAGGAGAGGCACCAAACTGAAGAATGTTGCAATAGTTATCCCTAAACTCAATAGAAATATTCCAAATAATTTATCTTTACTGGTTAAGCCGGAAGCGCCATAGACAATAAAGAAAATGAACATGGCTATTGCAGTTGTTAAACCTATTTGTTTAAATGCTATTGCAAGCCCCATTGAAAACCCTGCTAGAAATATCCAGAATCTCCACTTCAGGCAGTCCTTTCCTTTTATAACAAAATAGAACGATAAGGTAGAAAACAAAACCATAAATGTTTCGGTTTGCGCTGTTAATGGCCCATCCAATAAAATCCATTGCATCGTCAATCCGAAGATAACCATGCTAAAGATGCCAGCTAAATGAGTATGTAATTCTTTACCTATTAAATATACGGTCAGTGACGAGAACAATATGGCCATCACTCCAAGCACTCTTGCAAAGTAATAATTAACGCCAAATAACATATGGGAAATTGCAAACAACTCAAAGATGCCAGGCGTTTTGTTATCAACAGCTCCAACATAAGGGGGTATATTATTTTCAATCCAAACTCTACCCATATAGCTCCACATTCCCTCATCGCTACCCATAACTCCATTGGACATCACGAGCAATAGTATAAAAAATAGAAAAATAAATATAACGTATTGATTTAACATCAGATTAATAAATCCATTTTGTATATTATTTTTCTTCATGATAATTTCCCTTCAGCATTAATCGACCAAATATTATCCTTAGATGTAATGCAATTTATGATATTTTCAACAGCAGTCATGGCTGTGAGCATTATGTGGCCTCCATTATTGTATTTAATTTTTTTACTATTATAAATTAAAGGGAATATAAAGAATAAATATCTTGTCGCTCTATTTAGTATGAGCGTAATAGGAATTTGACCCGAAGCTTGACGCTGGCATAAATGCCCTGCGAATAAACGGCTTAATGCCCATAAATTGCATTACCGCCCAGGCAAAGTCGATTTGCACTC
>JBAQEN010000396.1:0-2039 GCA_049286765.1 Methylococcaceae bacterium | reverse complement strand
ATTGTAGCTGTCGCTACCGATGCTGTCGGTGTAACCTTCAACCAATACCTTCTGTTGCGGGTATTGCGTGAGAAAATCGGCCAGCTTTTGCACGTTGCGGGTACCGCCCGATTTCAGTTGCGCCTTGTCGGTGCTGAACAAAACGTCACCGAGGGTGATTACCATGCCGCGTTCCGTTTTCTTGGCATTCAAGGCCTGGAGCTGCAGTTCCTGTTGGGCAATCAGCGCCTGGTCACGTTCTGAATTGGCGCAGGCAACCACCAATTGCTCCGCTTGCCAATTGGCGGCTTCCTCCACAATCTCTACCTGCAGCTTGGCCGCATCGGCTTCCTCTGTTCTCGCATCAAGCTGGACCTGGGTGCATTTAGCGCCGGCGGTGGTGACCGCTAGTTCAGCCGTTTTCTGTTTGGCGATTTCCTCCGCAACGCCAACTTGTTGTTTGGCTATATAAGCCAAATGATTGATGGTTTCAAGATTTTCATCTTCGTTAAAGGCAGTGTCCGCCTTGTTCAACGAGTCGCCGGCGTCTTTCAATTCAAGCGCGCCAGATTGGTGACCTCGGGCTTAATGATTGCGTTGTTGTAACTGCTATGCGCTTCTGTGAGGGATTGGTTAGGCATCGAAGTGCAGCCGGACATGACCGCGGCAGCGATCAGAGTCATGGGAACGTATCTATTTTTTTCATGAAGAACTCCATTATTGATATTGGATGTTACGGTCGATTTCCTGGTGTAGCACGCGATTGCCTTCCTGCAACGCCTTTGCCGCTTTCTGTGCCTGGGTTGAACGCGCCGTTGCTGCGGCTAGTTGGGCATCGGCCTGTGCCTGTTCCGCCAGTTGCCGGGCAAGCAGATAATCTTCCGCAGCCATGGCCCGCTCGGCGCCATCCATCTTATCCATTGCCGACTTGAACTGTAGCGGTGCAAACTCATTACCCCCGGCGCTGCTCGCATTGCTTACCGCAACTTTGGAAACGGCCAGCTGTTCTGTAGGCGGCGGAATGCTTGCACAAGCCGTAATAAAAATTGCAGCAGCCAAGCTTACGCCAATGCCGTGCGGCTTTTAATATGAGCTGTTTTGGTAAAATTTTTCATGATTAGCAAGAATGTTCCGCTAAGCGCGGATACCGTCTTACCGGCAGGGATTGCCGGTATCCAGGCTACAGGGATGTGAGCTATGAAAGCCATCCTTGGCTTCTGGGTTCCGGCAATCCCTGCCGGAACGACGAAAAAGGATGCATTTTACGCTTTTGCGGATGATTCTTGCTAATCAAGAAATTTTTTCATGATTTTTATCCTTGTAGTTAAACGTCAAACACAATCGTCGCAATGAATAGAATAACGATTGTAACCATTGCTACTTTCTGTTTCGAAATCAGGATCAGGATGGCACTATTGGAATTCCACCGGTTTTGTGAACGATTGGTGTTAATTAGATTCCTTTCCGCAAACTCTCACCGTGCGATAGCGTACATAAGCACAAGACCACAAGGAATCTAATAGTAACAATGCCTTTCAAACCCACGGCGAGAATACGAGACTCAAGTCCATACCTGCACTCACTATGGACTGCTTTGGGGGAATTGAGTCGTCTCGATATTTCCGATCATTACTGGAGAACAAGCTGGGAGGTTGGTGGAAAAAGGAGGATATACAGAATTGAGGGTTAAAATCGGTCGCTCATTTCTAATCGACTACAATCCTGTAACCAGGAAACACTTGGGAATTCTCAAAGTAGCGATAGCTTGCAAGTGGGGTAAGCGTAGCGCTTCCACCAAAAGAGTCACGGAGTGTTGGATACGCTCCACACCTATTGCTCATGGCCTACCGGCCGTCGTCCCTCTTACTGGATAGCAAGAGGTGTTAGATGCGTTACGAGACCGCCCGGAATTGCGGCGAGAACATTGGGTTGATGAAGTGACGTTTCTTCTGAAAACCCGTTTTAGAAAACAAGCCAAAGTGCGACAAGCGGTGCGATATTCAGTATGATGATCCCGATTTTATAGACGCTCATGCCAGCGTAGTGGAGCGCATCAAAGG
>JBAQEN010000395.1:0-3048 GCA_049286765.1 Methylococcaceae bacterium | reverse complement strand
GTATAGCGTTTTGACATGCGTTCAGGCTGGAACTGCCAGCTTTTGTTTAATCCTGTGGCGGCTATAGATATGGACTTAGGAAATCGATGGTTGATCATATCGAAGCAGGCCATTAACTCTCGCTCCTTTGAAGATTTTGGGTTGGCAAACATATCCGTCTGACGAGGCATGCTATTGGGGTGAAGGCCACTTAGTTGGATACCACATTTCTGGTAACGGTAACCCTCCTTGTAAATGCCCTGCAATAATTGCTTGGCAGCATTGATTAACCTGCGTGTATCTTGCGTGCCTATTGCCAATTTCAAAGTTGCTGAACGCTGATATTGAGGTTCTTGGGGATTAAACGGGTTAGCCCTGATAAACACAGTTAAACGACCTGCCGTCGAATCCTGTGCCCTGAGCTTTTCCGCCGCCCGGCTGCAGAACTCGGCTAAAGCTTCGGATAATTCCTTCAAATTATCTAAAGGCCGCTTAAAACTTCGGGAACACATGATTTCTTGTTTGTCCGGCGCTATTTCAGCAAGCTCCAGACAGGAAATGCCATTTAGTTCCATGATCGTTCGGGCCAAAACAACACTGAACTGTGCCTGCATTCGCTGGGTGGGCTGCTGGGCCAAAGCCCAGACGGTGTTGATGCCGAGTTGCGAGAGCTGCTGGCTTAGTCTTGAACCTATACCCCAGACTTCATTGACCGGTAAAAGGCGCATTAACCGCTCCCGCCGTTGAGGGCAGGACAAATCCACAACACCGTTGGTGTTAGGCCATTTTTTAGCGGCAAAATTTGCCAGTTTTGCCAACGTTTTAGTCGGCCCCATGCCGACGCAAACCGGAATGCCGGTATTTTTCTGAATCGATTGTTTAATAGAAAGGCCATAACCGATAGGGTCTTGCTGACAAATTCCTGTCAAATCCAAGAATGCCTCGTCAATCGAATAAATTTCGGTGCTCGGTGAAAATGTCTCTAACAATGACATCACTCTGGATGACATATCGGCATAAAACGCGAAGTTTGATGAAAACAAATGGACATCATGTTTTTTAACCAAGTCGGCCACTTGAAACAGCGGCACACCCATTTTGACACCGAGGGATTTTAAAGCCTTGTTTCTAGCGATAAAGCAACCATCGTTATTGCTGAGAACGCCTACCGGCTTCTCCCATAAATCCGGACGGAATACGCACTCGCAACTGACATAAAATGAGTTGCAGTCCACTGAGGCGATCAGGGGTTGCGGCGGCATTGCAGAATGTAGATAGTGTGGGTCGGGCATAAAAGTAAGCTTTTTAAGTAACGCCAAAGTATACTTTTTGTTCTAAAATTGTTCTATTTTTTATGACTGGGTTTCATTCCCATGAATTTGCTGCGGAGTTCTGCCATCCAGGGCTGGAACATTTTTTAACTTGTCCAGCATAACTTCCAGCTTCTGCATGTCGCCCTTGACGATCTGTTGTTCGTCGGGCGTTAACGGCACCTCCTCAAGATAGCGCTGCAAAAACGCTTTGGCGGCCAATGCTTCACCCTTGGCCGAATCTTTGGGTATATTGAAGTCGCAGCCAGCGCAGGCCATGCGGTGTGGGCAGGTATTCCAGAAGGGGTTCGAGCAATAAGAGGAACCCAAATCATAATATCGGTAAGGCTCACCCTTGGCTGCAGCCCCACTAACTACCGCTGTGTGGTCGATGAGCACCTCGATCAAGTGCGACATCTGATCGGCTTTTGCGAAAGCGCCCGCTAACTGCGTAGGTTTTGTCCGAATGTAGTACAAAGTAGATTTTGGACTACGATGCCCTGACCATCGCATCAAATCAAATAGAGACATCCCTTGAGGTACACTGGCCAAGGCAGTGACAGCCGAGGCCCGTCCCCTGCGGCTGCTGATTTTGCCTCTGCTGTCCTCTACAGGCAATCCGGCCTTGGCGCGCAACATGGGGATGATCGTATCATTGATTGTCGAGCGTCCAATCGTCTTGCCACGGTATTGAAACAAAAACCGTACGCGTTCACCAGTCTTGGGATCGATTAAGAAACTTTGTTCAGGCCTAATTGCTTCCCACTCAGTGATAAACTGCCGGACGATTGCGCTCACCGGTTTTGTGAAGGCTGTGAAGGTTTTGCCGGCAGGCACATCTAAATAGCATAATGTGCCGGCGGCAATTGTCTTGCCGGTCGCTTCATCAACGATGGGATCATTTTGCGCCCGCGCACAGCCGACACGAAGGCGGATGATTTCGTTCTGGCGCAGTCCGGCATGAGTCCATACAATGCTGATCGCCCGCAACATTTCTAAGGGATACCAAATCTCACTCAGTTTATCGTTCGGCTCAAGATTGAGGCTGGCCCACACCAATTTGAACCAAAAATTGTCGTCTATGGCTCGCGGATTAGGCCCGCATAACCTCAAGATTGAATTCGGTGTCGCCAAATGATAATACGGATTAAACTTCAGCCGAACCCAGCCCCAATGCTGAATGTCACGGAAGAAACGCCGCATGGCATACAGTACAGAGCGTTTGGAATTGGCGCTAAGCGGCGTTCCAGATTAACTCGCCCTGTATAGTCGAACGAATGAAGCTTCCATTCGCCAACCTTGAGCCGATTTAGGGCTGCGAGAAAATCAGCGCAGGTTTCGACTGTCCAATCCGCCGGGCTAGTGATTTCTGGAAGATTTTGGGCTAGCCACAGGCCGGCCCGTAGAATAAAGCTGTAGTTCGACTCCCGTGTCTTGGGTTGCAAGGTAGATGTTTCCCTCCATCTCCGGCAATAATCGACCCATTCCGGCGCAATACCGTCGCTGCTTTTTTCCTTCCATGAGACATAATTGCGCATCCACAATGGATGGGGCAGGATTCCCAGCGCAGCCAACTCGTGGGAGAGTTTGCCGATACTTCGAGCTTGGGTGCTGTACTTTTCACGGGTGCGCTCCAAGAGTTCATCCTCGAAACTTTCCAGGTAGGGGTTGCGGTTCTCCAGCATCACCGCCGCCAGGATGGATGGAAATCTCTGTTGCAGCTTAATCTTGCCGTAACCCATTTTCTGCAATGTCTGAT
>JBAQEN010000394.1:0-18724 GCA_049286765.1 Methylococcaceae bacterium | reverse complement strand
ACCATGACCAGATAGCCATGACCAAAGCGTGGAATGTTGTTTCCGATCGCTTGGACAAAAGAATACAGGCAAAACTAAACCCGGTCGGTACGGTAACGCACATAAATAAAAGGGTTTCATCAGGGACTCAGATTTGCTCAAACTGCTTATAAGCGGCAGCGAACAGATACGCTTCAGTCTATACGACTGCATAATAACAATACGGCTTCATTGTCCGAATAACACCAACCTCCATTTTCATCTGCCGCCGGTACAAAATCAGACCTCGCTCGATAGCTCCGACTGATTGATATGAGATATTGTCTATACATACTGGGCTCATCGCCTCAATGCACATGCCTGGGCATCCGGGTTATATCACCAACAGGAATTTTATGTGCGATACCGTACCGACGGCGCCTGATGTTTCGATTAAAGTTTATTTGGGTTTGTGAAACGCCACTACGTGCCCAGTCAATCTCGAAACTTACCGGGATACCGATCATTTTAAGAAGTTGGAGGGTAGTTATGAATAAATTAATTCCCATGGTAGCCGTGTGTTTTTTGAGTGCGACGTTTCTGGGCACTTCCTGTGCGGCTGACGTCCAGGAGAAACAACAGGAGGTTAAAGAAAAGCAGATGGAACTCAAGCAAGAACGCCGAAAAGAGTCGGCTGAGCGTGTCCAGGCCTCCAATCAGTCGATGCAACAAGTGAGCCGGGCCAGCAAGATCATCGGTACCAATGTAAAAAACCCCAACGGTGACAAGCTCGGGGACATCAAGGAACTGGTGCTCGATCCGGAGAGTGGCCAAGTGGTCTACGTCGTGGTTTCCTTCGGTGGTCTATTGGGCGTGGGGAACAAGCTCTTTGCTCTGCCATGGAAGGCGCTACATTGGACTCGCGATAAGGAGTATTACGTCCTCGATGTGGATAAGTCTACCTTAAAAAAAGCTCCAGGATTTGATAAGAAGCACTGGCCGGACAGTTCAAAATGGGATCAGCTGCGCGAGGAGGTCAAGGAGTTTTACCAACCCAATCCCTAATAGGGAATTCAGGTGGCGCTAGCTTTCTTTGGAACGGCTGGCAATAACACTTTAATAATCATTAAATGAAAGGTGAATAAAATGAGCTGGAATCGAATTGAAGGTAACTGGAAGCAATTCAAAGGTAAGATTAAGGAGACATGGGGCGATTTGACCGATGATGAACTCGAGGAAATCGCCGGTAAACGCGATGTGCTACTCGGAAAGATCCAGGAGAAATACGGTATCGCGCAAGAAGAAGCCGATAAGCGGATCAAGGACTTCGAGAAAACTCTCGATTAATTGTTTGTTTTCTGGATATGAAGTGGATGGAGCCGTGCCGCTCGCTATGCGAGCGGCATCTTCATTTCAACAATAGCTGGCCGATCTGGTTGCATTTAGTCGTCCATTGTTTATTTAACTAGCGCTAAAACCCGGAAAAACCTTATTATCATATTGTCACTTTTACGGTTTTCCGGTAATCGGGTGGCGGCGATTCTGTTATCCACCGTTTCAACCGCAAACGGTTTGCCTGGTTCTTTTGTCTTCTGCCGTCCACAGCCATTTTGAAGCGGCTTTATTCACTTCTATTCGGCTAGAATTCGGAGCGGTAACTGACGATATCTCGGATGCCATAGTCAAAACGCGCTTCCGTTTCTTGTGCATCCGGTTGAAGACCGCTTGCGCCTCCTTGCGTAATTTGAACGGTCCATGATACGCGGCGTGCTCGTTGAATCGCCTTGCCCGAATATGTTCCGGCCAGCCGACGACATAATAGCCGGGCGTCAGGGGCTGGCCATGGTTAGTGCAATAGCTTCGCTGATAAGACTCTGCATCGATGAGCCAGAAATCGCGAAAGACGGCGACAATCTCGAAAATATCGTAATCCGCATCCATTGAGTAGTTCCTTGTAATAGAATAAATAAAAACCGGATGCCGCCGATAGTGATTAATCCGCGTCATCGAAAAATGGGCAATTTCCCTGCCTAGAAGGAAAAGCATTCGATCTTAACAAACATCCGGCTGCTTTTAAGGAATGTTTGGTTGTTTAGAGATCGCCCTTGAGATAAATTAAAGCAAATACAAGTGCAAAATAAAATACGTACGAACACGTAGGTAAAAATACGTATTCGACGTTAGAAAAGAATATATGCAGTTCATTCATACACTTTACTAATTTAAGCGCTAGTGAACGAAAGGGTATTAATCTAAATTAAGCATCGATACCTAAATATCCCGGCCAGCAATATATATTTTTTGCTAATCAAAATTCGTTTTTTTAAATCTCCCTTCTTAATCCTCTCCAGCAGGGGCGAAGTGCCGAACTTTGAAGTGTGAGGAGTATACAATTATGATTATTATTATTTGAAGATTTAATTCAGGAATATCCTGGTTTTGGTCCGGGCGGAAAACGGCAGGCTTCGCACAGGCGAGCCAGTTCCAGGAGATTAGTTGCACCGGTTTTTTTTAAGATCCGTGCGCGGTGAATTTCGACGGTACGGTGGCTGATGCCTAGTTGCCTGGCAATTTCCTTATTGGAATGACCCGCCAGAACCAGCGACATGATCTCCATTTCGCGGGAGGTAAGACCGTTCAGGCGCATGCAGAGAGCTTGTTCCGCCAAGGCCTGCTCGTACATATGAGCTTCGTGCTGCAGCACTGCCTGAATGCGTTCGATCAACAGTTTGCTTGGAACAGGCTTTGTCAGAAAATCGACTGCTCCAGCCTTGATTGCACGGACCGTCATGGGTATGTCGCCATACGCGGTGAGAAAGATAACCGGCAAATGCATATTGCGGTGGATGAGCTCGGCTTGCAGTTCGTGACCGTTCAAGCCCGGCATATTAACATCGAGCAGCAGGCAGCCGGGCTTGCCCGGACAATAAGTTTGAAGAAAGTGCTCGGCGCTTTCAAAAGTCTGGTAAGCAAAGCCAGCGGTTTCCATAACTAACCCGAGAGCATCGCGTACCGCATGGTCGTCATCGACGATAAAAATACAGGGTTGAGTGCTCATAAAACGAATGGTACGGTAAAGTGGACACTGATACCCATTCCAGCATTTTGCTCAGCCCACATTTTTCCGCCGTGTGCTTCGATCAAGGCGCGGCTGATGGCGAGACCCATGCCTAAACCTGTGGCTTTGGTAGTGTGGAAGGGTTGGAACATGGTTCTAAGGGTGTCGGTGTCCGCCACGCCTTTACCGCTGTCGCACACCGTCACCTGCGCCATGGCCGGATCGCTGGCGGAGCACTGCGTTGTTACGGTTATAGTCCCGCCGCTTATTCCGCTTTCCTGCATGGACTCCATGCCATTGCGCAACAGGTTGACCAGCACCTTTTGGATTTGCAGGCTATTGGCCGAAACCTGTGGCAAACCCGCGGCGAGAGCCAGTTCTATTTTAAATGCGCCTGAATCTTCGTCCTCTTTGACCAAGTCCAGCGCTTCATAAACCGAAACATTGATATCTAACGGCTCGCTAAGGGTCTCACCTTTATGCAATACGGTCATTAATTGCCGTATAACGTCGCCGGCACGCTGTGCTTGCAGGGCGCAATTTTCCACAACATGAAAAAGCTTTTGCGGATTCTGGTTGCCGGTTTTCAGCATATGCAGCGCCACATCGGCATAAGAAGAGATGGCAGCAAGCGGCTGGTTCAGTTCGTGGGCGATGGCGGCCACCGTCTGGCTGGCGATATATAAACGGGATGATTGTTCCATCCTGTTGCGCCGCTCGCTCAACACCTTTATCTTCTTGTAGTCGGTAATGTCCAAATTTATTCCCAGCATACGATAGGGGCGGTTATTTTGGTCGCGCAACAATCCGCCGCGAGAGTGAATCCAGCGGTACAAGCCATCCTTGTGACGCAAGCGGAATTCCAATTCGAAGACCGGCAGGACACCGGCGATATAGTTTTCAGTTGCCTCCAATACCAATGCCCGGTCGTCGGGATGCAAGCGGCTTTCCCATTCTTCCCATCGGTTGAGCAATTCGTTCTCGTCAAAGCCGATTTGCCGCATCCATTCAGGCGATAAGTATACTGTGCTCGTATTCAGATCCCAGTCCCAATATCCCGCTTTCACCTCCTCGACGACAAGAGCGAGCCGCGCCTGGGCAGTGCGCAAATCTTCCTCGGCTGTTCGGCGTGCAGTGATATCTTCGCAGGAAATAATAATGCCACCGGTCTTTCCTTCCTGGTTTATCCAGGGATAAGCCGCCCAGCGCAACCAATGCCGGCTGCCGTCGGCCTGGATCCACAAGTCGTCGTCATTTTTCAAAAACTCCCCGGCTTGCGCCTTGCGATGAATCTCTCTCCACTCGTCGGTGATATCGGGGTTTACGTCATAGTGGTTGCATCCCGTCAGAACATCGTACCCCCGTCCAAACTCTTCGATCCAGCGGCTGCTAGTGACCAGATAGTTCATTTCGCGGTCGAACATCGCAATGCTGAGAGGAGCCTGCTCGATGAACAGCCGAAGCTGAGTTTGGCTCTTCATTAACGATTCTTCGACCCGTTTGAGCGCCGTGATGTCCAGGAAAGCGCCGACCGCACCGCGTGGATATCCCGTTTCATTGAATAACGGCGATGCATTGCAGAGCACCGTGACAAGCCGGCCGTCCGGGCGGATCATATCCATGATCTCATTGGTTACTGTTTCGCCGCGGACAGCGCGCTGCATCGGCAGTTCCTCGACTGCCAGCTCGCGTCCGTTCTGTAGTACACGAAGAGAAGCCGGAGAATCACTCTTCATGGAAAGCTCGCTATGCGAAGGAACGCCGAGCATCCGTTCAATAGCCGGATTACCTCGGATATGGCTACCCTCTGCGTCATCGGTGATGGATAGGCCGATGGGCACGGTATTGAAAATAACCTGCATTTCCTCTATCCCGCGCTGCAAATTTTGGTTCAATAAGGCAATTTTTTGTTCAGCCTGTTTTATATCCTCTATATCGACGATATGCACTACGATACCCTTGACAGTCCCGGTTGAATCCCTATCGGGAATATAGCTCGCATGCACCCAGCGGGGTTTACCGGTTCCATATGGAATAACCTGATCGAAACTTACCTGCTCGCCCGCACGAGCACGTTCAAGATAGAGCCGAACGATATTAAAGGCTTTCTCGCCGATAATTTCGAGCACCTTATGCCCAAGAATACGTTCCGCGGGAATGCCGAACCAATTTTCGTAAGTCGCATTGACTCGCAAATATTCGAAATCGGTATTCAAATAAGATATCAGCGCCGGTGTCACGTCCATGATTAACCGCAATTCGCTTTCCCGGTCGCGTAATGCCGTTTCAGCAAGTTTACGATCAGTAACATCCTGGATATAGCCGTGCCAAAGAATACTGCCGTCCATCTCGCGCAGCGGCATGGAATGGCCCTCGATCCATATTTCGCCTTTCGTCGGATGCTTGTAACGGAATGAGTCTCGCCAGGGTTGCAGGGTGCGGGCGGATTCAGCGATCGTTTCATGGATATGGCCGATATCATCGGGATGGATGCGGGCAAAGATCGGACTAAATTCTTCGGTTACAGCATCGGGACTGAATCCGTATACGGATTCGAAAACCGGGCTGGCGTACGGCATGCAAGCGGAGCCGTCCGGCGCAACCGGAAAGAACAAATTACCCCAGGCACTGTTGCTGCAACTTTTGCCAGCTGATCCTGCAACCTAAGCTGTTCCTGTACAGCGCTTTCTGCGCGCACGCGCTCCGTGACATCACGCAGGATGGCGGTAAACGATTTCTCGCCATTTATCTCGCACTGGGAAATGGCCGCCTCGATAGGGAACTCCTCGCCATCGGCGCGCAGACCTTTAACAGCAGCCAGTTCGCCCATTTTACGACTGGTGGCGCCGGTACGCCCGAAAGCGCGAATATGCGCGGCATGGGTGGGGCGAAACCGCTCGGGAATAAAACGCTCGAGAGACCCCCCGATTGCTTCATCTGCTAAACAACCGAACATTTTTTCCGCCGCGGCGTTGAATAGCAAAATATGTTGATCGGCGTCGATAGTGATCATCGCATCCAAAGCCGAATCGACAATTCCGGCATAGCGTTGCCGGCTTTCCCAAAGCGCCCCGGTTAACCTCCGATGAAGGCTGGTGGTGGTGACGATGACAGCGGATAAAATGCAAAAGCCCGCGTTTAAAATAAGAACGTCGTCAGGCTTTGAAATCCAGTCCGGAGACAAAATAAGCGCATTAACCGCGATCACGGATAAAGTCATCGCGAGAAATCCCGGATTCTGTCCTAGCCAGAACGTGGTCTGGATAATCGCGAAAAAAAATAACAAAAACGCTGCCCGCTCGCCGATAACCGGAACATACAGTGTCGCTATAGCGGCGATAGCGACTGTCAGCACCGCCCATCCGTAGCGCAACCAATCAGGTTGCGCGTCAAAATAAAGGATAATCGATTGAGTTTTGAAGCGCGTAAAGTTCATCCGGTATTGCCGTCAATGCCCATTTCGCAACGGGGATAAGGCTTGCCATCCACTGGAATGCGTTGGGTTGTGCGCTCTTTATTATGGCTTTCAAGACTCATATTGTTATGATATTTGATTGGAAGTTAAGCCACAGGATAACGATAATCCTCTATAACAACCTGTATTTACTTAATATTTTTAACGAAAAAGACAATTTTCCCGCCAACTATAACGTAGTTGATTTAGATAGAGCAACTATTTGTAATGTATAATCCGGCGCAATATTGTTACAAACACAGTGAAAAGCACTTTTAAGTACGGATTCATCGGCTTGTCTACTGGCGGAACGTTTCGAGTGTGCTAGAAGGTACCAAAACGTGAAGGACGGAGTTACAAATTCCTCCCACTGCAACACTACGGCCACTTCACATACCGCTGGCGTCCTTCGCTACCCTCTGGAAACCGGCAAGCTGCAAGGCGCCGAGCCCCTCAACATAAAAAGTTTGACCTATGTAAGTAGTTCCCCTTATTCCAGTTCAGAATGATCTGTGTTAAAAAACATACCTAATCCCATCCCTTTTAAGCTGGAATTTTTCGTTTGGCCTCAGTGGTGGAGCTATTCAATCGTGACCGGCAAATCTGGAGATTATTTATGATTAACCATGATACTCCTCAACAAAATCATCTTCTCGGCGCCTTGCCCGCAGATCAATACGAATGCCTTTTTTCCAATCTGGAACGGGTTCCGATGCCGCTCGGCGAAGTCCTTTACGAGTCGGGGGAAGAGTTGCGTTACGTCTATTTCCCCACGACTTGCATCGTATCCAAGTTTTACGTCATAGAGAATGGCGCGTCGACCGAAATCGCTGTGGTTGGCAATGAAGGCATCATCGGAATATCCCTCTTTATGGGCGGCGGAACCATGCCTAATCGGGCTATCGTGCGAAACGAGGGCTACGCCTATCGGCTACGGAGGCATCTATTTATACAGGCATTCGACCGCCACCACGGACGACGTCATGATGGGGCGTTACACCATTTGTTGCTGCGTTACACCCAGGCGTTGATTACCCAGATGGCTCAATCGGCGGTCTGTAACCGGCATCATTCGGTGTACCAGCAACTCTGCCGGTCGCTCCTGCAAAGCCTCGACCGGCTCGCTTCGAACGAGTTGACCATCACACAAGAATTGATCGCCAATATGCTGGGAGTGCGCCGCGAAGGCGTCACAGAGGCCGCAGGAAGATTGCAGAAAGCGGGATTGATTGATTACCACCGTGGCCACATCACGGTACTGGACCGGCAGGGGCTGGAAACACAGGTCTGTGAATGCTACCAAGTCGTCAAAACGGAATTCGATCGCCTGATCCCCGCTCAGAGGAATGACTCATTGACACCGGCTGTTCGAACGGTACACACCCATGAAAGTCTCAAAGCGAATGTGGTTCATCTTCCTTTGAAAAGGGCTGGGCGAAGAAAACCCGTCATGGCGCCTTCGAGCATACGTTCCTGAACGCCGCGCAGCAGTATAGCCGGTTAGACTCACCGAAGGAGTACTTGAAGTGTAGCGATAGTGAAACGGTGCAGGACCCCCGCTTACCCGCAGGGGGCGAGACAGCGGAGATTTAGTCAAAACACAAGCCATCCTGCACAGCATCAAGTCATTGCGGGAGCCATGTCGCATGCGAGCGAAGTGAAGTACGCGACAGAGTGGACGCAGGAAGAGAGCCCCTGTCGAATTCGCGGACAGTAGACTCTCTCTATTTACGCAACCAGAACTAAGGATTCCCAACGCGAATAGACGGGATTCCCGATAAAACCCCGAATACACTCAGCAACCACAGAACTACCACGATGATCACCACGATATTCAATATCTGCTTGATGCGCGCATCCATCGGTATGTAACTGTTAACCAGCCACAACAGCAGACCGACGACAATCAAAGCTACTACTATCGAAACCAGTGGGCCCGGGAGTCCGCTCAAAACCCCGAAGACACTCAGCAGCCATAGAACCACCGCGATGATCACCACGATATTCAATATCTGCTTGATACGCGCGTCCATCGGTATGTAACTGTTGACCAGCCACAACAACAAACCGACAACGATCAGGGCAACCACCACCGAAACAAGTGGACCCGGGAGCATACCCATAACGCCGACTGCATTCAGCAACCATAGAATCACCATGATGATTACTACGATGTTCAGTATCTGCTTGATGCGGGCTTCCATCGGTATGTAGTTGTTGACCAGCCACAGCAGCAGACCGACGACGATAAGAACGACCACTAGCGAAATTAAATTCATTGCCTTTCTCCTAAAAATTAAGAAATATTATTATTGACGCATAAAAAACATAACTCGCCTCCTGTTACCTCCTACACTTCGATATTGTCCTCCCCTGCTCAAGATTAAATCAGTACATGACAATAAGTCATTCCACCGTTATTAACCCAGAACCACCCGCACCTGATGCACTTGTCCATCATCCTGTAAGGTGATGCTACTTCGGTTTAACAGCTGTTCACCATCCAGTTCTATCCTGGCGATTCCGTGTTCCACTCCATTCGGATTTTCAACCGTGATTTCATAACGGGTAGTTTCGTGTTGATAAAAAATGCTGTAATTGCGCCATGCCTTGGGAATACAGGGATCAAAAACCAATTTACCGGCGCGAACCTGTAACCCTAAGATCCATTCCATTCCGGCACGGTAAAACCAGCCCGAAGCGCCCGTGTACCAGGTCCATCCGCCACGTCGTACATGAGGCGGCTCGGCATAAATATCCGCCGACAGCACATACGGCTCGACCTTATAGGCGTATACGCCGGTGCGGGTAGCTGTGCGGTTGATCGGGTTCAGCATGCGCAGCAGCTCCGCCGCTTGGTCACCTTCACCGAGCATGGCATAGGCGATGACGGACCAGATCGCCGCGTGGGTATACTGACCCCCGTTTTCCCGCACGCCGGGGGGGTAGCTCTTGATATAACCCGGGTCCCGCTCGATCTTGTCCAAGGCCCTTCTGCCAAGCTCAGGAGAGCCCTGTTGAACCTTATAGCCTAAGTCTCGTTCGGTCTTCTCAAAGGGCGGGGTGAACAGCAACACCAGGTCGCCGTAGCGAACGAGGTATTCCCGTACCGAATCCATCGCCCGCTGCGCCCGTTCGGTCTCGGCGGCGCCGGAAATGATACCCCAGCTCTGCGCAATCGAATCGATGCGGCACTCGGAGTTGGCTGCGGAACCTAAAGGGCTGCCATCATCGAAAAAGGCGCGGCGGTACCATGCGCCGTCCCATGCTTCCGATTCCACTGCGGACTTCAGTTGGTTGGCATGTTCGCGCCATCGAATGGCGCGCTCGTTATCACCCCGCGCCTGGGCCACAGTTGCGAATTCGCCGAGTGTGGCGATCAGGAACCACGAAAGCCAAACGCTTTCTCCCTTGCCCAGATGACCAACCCGATTCATACCGTCATTCCAGTCGCCGCTCCCCATCAGGGACAGGCCGTGCGCACCCGTTTCCAGACTCAAGTCTAGCGCACGGGCGCAGTGCTCGAAAAGAGACGCTTGCTCCATAGCCTGGGCCGGCTCGTAATAGGCGTCATCTTGTTCAGGCCCCAAAGCGGGACCCTCAAGAAAAGGCACCGCTTCCTCGAGCACCCCGGTATCTCCGCTCACCTTGATATAGTGAGCTACGACATAAGGCAACCAGACACGGTCGTCGGAAAAATGGGTGCGTACACCACGGCCGGTGGGCGGATGCCACCAATGCTGCACATCGCCCTCGACAAACTGGCGCGCTGCGGCGCGAAGGAGGTGAGCGCGAGCCAGATCGGGCCGGGCGACCACCAGGGCCATGCTGTCCTGCAGTTGATCGCGAAAGCCGAATGCCCCGCCCGCCTGATAGAAAGCAGCTCTTGCCCACATGCGGCAACTCAGTGTTTGATACAGCAGCCAGCGGTTCAACATCAGGTCAAGCTCCCGATCCGGCGTTTTCACCTGAACCTTGGCGAGGACTTGCTCCCACGATTGCTTCACCCTGGCAAAAGTCGTTGCCACCTCGGTTGTCCGATAGCGCTGGACCAACTCGCCGGCATGGGCGCGATTGCTGCCTTGTCCCAGCAGGAAGACGATCTCGACGCGTCCGTCAGGGTCAAGTTCGATCGACGTTTTCAGTGCTGCGCATGGGTCCAGTCCCGCGCCGACGCGGCTTTTCAACCCCTTGCGACTCAATAATCCCGCAGGTGCATCCAGACTTCCGTTGCGGCCGATAAACTCGGTCCGATTCCCTGTCCATCCGGTCTTCAGGCCGCCTAGATCGGCGAAGGCAACGCGCTGGCCGAATTCCACATCCCAGGGATTGTATGCAAACAGGGCGCCCGTTTCCGGGTCCAGTTCGGTGATGATGTGAGGCGCAGTAACGGTACGCGAGGCGCCAAGCACCCATTCCACGTAGGCCGCGACCGTCAGCCGGCGAGTTCGCCCGGAAACATTTTTCAACGTCAAGGACGAAATCTTGACCGGATCGTCCGGGCTGACGAATTGCAGAAGCTCGCTGTGAATCCCATGGGATGCATGCTCAAAACGGCTATACCCCTGTCCGTGGCGAATCATATAGCTCGCATTGTCGACCCGAATCGGCAGGGCGGTCGGGCTCCACAATTCGTTCGTCTCATCGTCACGCAAATAGAAGACTTCCCCGGGAGGGTCGCTGACCGGGTCATTGGACCAGGGCGTCAACTGGTTTTCACGGCTGTTACCACACCAGGTGCAGCCACTCCCCGACTCCGAGACCATAAAGCCGAACCCGGCATTGGCGATTACATTGATCCAGGGGGCGGGTGTCCACTGCCCACTGTCCAGTACGATGACGTACTCGCGTCCATCATCGGCAAACCCACCGAGTCCGTTGAAAAATTCGAGCGGGGGTAATGCCAATCGTGGCGAATGGGCTCCGAAAATGGGCCAGACCTTTGGCACATCGAATGTTGCTGCCGGTCGCGGGCGTCTCAACAGTTGCTGGGCTAACGTGCCCCGATTGCTGACGAGCACCGCGCGCGCGGCTGTTTGGAACAGCCGTCGCTCTTCATCCGAAAGCAAATCGCCCTGCATGACAAAAATCGCACCATGATCTTCATGATCCCGATGAGCCGAAAGCGCCTGATTTTCCCGCACCATGCCCTCCAGTAGACTCTGCAAATCCTTGACATAAGACAACTCCTTTTCGTTCAAGATTACGAGATCAACGGAAAGTCCTTTCATACGCCAGTACTCATGAGCGCGTAACAATTGTTCGACGATGGAACGGTCTTCAAGTTCTATTACCCGCAACAACACGATCGGCCGATCTCCCGAGATACCATGCCGCCATAGTCCGGTGACGTTCAGGGTATTTGACTGCATCAACTTGCTGGATGGCCGCAGCCAGGGATCGGCATAGAGCAAACGGTTGGCCAGGTCCTGAAACAGTTGAGCCTCGTCCGGCCTGGTACGCAGAAAATGCAGTTGCACATGGGCGTGAGTCCACGCCAGGGCGGAAACGCGGTCGAATGCGGCCACATTATGGTATTTGTCGGCCAGTTCCACCGCAGCCTGACGCGAGGGGGCGACCAGAGTGGTAAACGTCACATGTTCGGTTGCGCCCGCTGCAATACGAACCCGTGTGCGCAAACTGAATATCGGATCGAGAACGGCGCCAACCGTATTAGTCAGCGGGCGGCCATCCATCACCGAAATCGGTTCCCGCAGCGAATGTCCACGCCCGACAAAGCGGGCACGGTCAGTTTCGTATTGGAGCCCCTCGTCGGTCCGTCCGTTGGCCAGCACATGCGCTGCCCAGATGTTAGTGTCGCTGGCCGCACGTGACCGCCGTTGCGCTATCAGCCCGCCCGCCTGGGGTAGATACTCGGTCTGGACGAAAAGATTGGAAAACGCGGGATGCGCGATGTCGGCTGGAAAAGGCGCGAGTACGACCTCCGCATAGGAGGTGATTTCGATTTCCCGCGTGCGTGGTCCATTATTAATCAGACTCAGGCGCCGGATTTCCGCATCGTCCTCGGGCGAGACGACAATCTCCAGAGTGCTTGTCATACTCCCGTCCGTGCGGGTAATACGGACACGGTCTTCGGCAAAAACCACCTCGTAGTGGTCGGGAGCCGCCGCCGCTGGCTGATACCCGGCGGACCATACCTGACCGTTTGCCACATCACGCAAATAAATATAACTGCCCCAGGCATCCCGGGTCACGTCTTCGCGCCAGCGTGTCACCGCCAGGTTCCGCCAAAGGCTATAACCTGATCCGGCGGCGGTAACCATTACCGCATAACGGCCGTTGGACAATAGCTGCGCGGAAGGCACCAAAGATGTGGGTGAAGGTGCGCGCCGGACCGGTGGCTGCAGGGATTCCTTGACTTCGGCAAGTTCCTGGAAGGTCGGCATGCAACTGGCATCCGCACCGCTCGGGATGCGTTCCTGCAGCAACAAGTCAGCAGCCTGGATCAGTGGTGAGCAATGAAAGCGATGGCGCATCGCCCCGTCATGCACGACATTAGCAATGGCCACCAGGGACATACCCTGGTGATGGGCCATGTAGCAACGCACGATCGCGACCCGCTGCCCTTCCGCAAGCCGGATCGGGGTGAAATCGAGCGCTTCATAGAAGCCAAAGCGGCCCAATGCGCCCTCCTTTTCCAAGTTCTCGAAGTTTTCAACAGCCGCATGCGGGAGGTACATCGCAGCCAATGCCGTAGCGTAGGGAGCAATCACCAGATTTTCGCCGAGTCCCCGCTTCATCCCCAGACCGGGTATGCCAAAAGCTTCATATTGATAGGTGAAGAAGAGGTCGCGGCCATTGAAAGCCGACTCTGAAACGCCCCACGGCACACCACGTTTTTTACCATATTCGATCTGTCGCATCACTACCAGCCGGCAGGTCTGATCGAGCAGACTGTAACGTGAGGTAAACATCACCAGGGAAGGCATCAAATATTCGAACATCGATCCCGACCACGACAGCAGCACAGTGCCACCCGCTGCACGCGTCAACCTTCGGCCCAGGTGGAACCAGTGTGTACTCGGTACATCGCGCTTGGCGATCGCGACGAAACTGGAAAGGCGCGCCTCGGAGGCAAGCATATCGTAATAACTAAGATCAAGGGTGCCTTCATTCACGCGGTACCCAAGCGCGAACAGATGGCTTTCAGAATCATAAAGAAAGCGAAAATCCATTTCGTGGAACAAGGTATCCAACTGTGTAACCATATTCTCCAGCCGCTCCGTGAGCGCTTCGGTTTGCTCCCCGGCTCGCCGCAACGACTTCGCGATTACTTCCAGGTCACCCGGTGTCAGGGAGCCATCAGGCGCTGCCTCGATATCAGCCAAGCCTAGCGCATAACAGCCGGCAAGGTCAGTCAGAGGGGTATCCAGGGTCAGCTGTTTACGGAATGATGCAGCATGCAGAGGCGGGGTTTCTGATTCCTTGCTGGCATTGAGGCGACCAGCAAAATAGATCCAGGGAACCAGACTATCCACATCGCGCGCGTGGGAGCGGATGTCATCGCGCAGCAACGTCGCCCATGCCAGCACTTCGCTGTTGCCCGCATCGCCGCGTTCGGAGGCATAAGCGCGCGCCATATCCTGAAGCGTATCGGCGCAGAGTGTCAACTGCCGCCACAGACGACTCCAACCGTCCGGGTCAGCAGGATCGCTTCCCAAAAGTTCACCTAGGAAAATTCCATTTTGTCGCAGCTCTTTCAGAGTAAAAGTCAGCGTGCGCCGGTCATCAGTGAGTTTAACCAGCGCATCCATCAATAGACGATGAGTATCCGTAAGGCCTCCCAACGCAGTGGCGAGCTCAAGCGGTCGTCTGAGCATTTCCCGGCAGGCCTCGGCCAGCGTAAGCAGGTGCCCCGCCAGGTTGCCGCTGTCGACGGTCGATACATACCGGGGTTCCAGCATGTGCAAATCGCTGGTATCGTACCAGTTATAAAAATGGCCGTGTAAACGCGGTAGCCCGGTGAGCGTCGTCAGTGTGGCTTCGAGCCTGTCGATGGCATCCATCAATCCGATCCAGCCGAAATCCCGCGCGGCCACGACGGATAATAGATAGAGACCAAAATTGGTGGGTGAGCTGCGATGGGCGATAACAGGTTCCGGATCTTCCTGAAAATTATCAGGCGGCAGATAGTGTTCTTCCGCCGTCACGAAAGTCGTGAAAAAGCGCCAGATACGCCTTCCGATCAAGCGCAGATGCACGCTATCCTGGGGCTGCAAGGATTCAGCCCGATCGAGCTTGGGAGGGAGGCTCAAGACGCGAGCGACGACCGGCGCCAGCCACCATAACAGCAGGAACGGTGCCGCGACCTTGATTCCGGCCGGATTAAAAAGCAGCACCAAGGCACCGGCGCCAATAACGAGCGAAGACGAACTGCCCAAGGACAGGATGAGGTTTTTGATCCCATGACCTGCCTCCGTTTTGGTCTGCAGGGCAGTGACCCAATCTAGCAATTGGCGCCGGGTAATGAACAGCCGCACCAAGGTACGGCCGATGGCGTCCATCATCAGCCAGGCGTGTTGTGCGAGTAACGTCAACGCAACCAGGCTGTTGCCAATTGCCCACAGTACATTCTCTCCCGCCATTCGTAAATGAGTGCTCAGCGAAATACCGCGGCGATATGTCGTGAACTCACTGAAGAACGCCAGGATTGCAGGAAAAGCCAACGCCGTCAGCACGAACCCGATAAGAATTGACTGCGGCGCATTCGGAATAGCCCAGGCAGCGACCAGTGCGAATAAGGCTCCCGGGGCCGACAAAGATCGGCGCAAATTGTCGAGCATCTTCCAGCGGCCGATCATGGGCATACCCTTGCCCTGAGGTCCAAATATCCAGGGTAACAGTTGCCAATCACCCCGAGCCCACCGGTGGTCCCGCAATGCCGCGACTTCCGTATGGGAAGGAAATTCCTCGAAAAACTCGATATCGTTTACCAGCGCGCAGCGCGCAAATACGCTCTCGAACAAATCATGACTGAGCAGGGTATTTTCCGGTACACGTCCGGCCAGCGAGGCTTCAAAGGCGTCTACATGATACAAACCCTTGCCGCTGTAAGTGCCAAGTGCGAACAGATCCTGATAAAGTTCGGATACCGAGCTGGAGTAGGCGTTGGTGCCGGAAGCGCCGGCAAAAATCTGGTGAAATATCGAGTGTTCCTGCCGCTGTGGCAGGGTTGGTGTCACGCGTGGCTGGAAGATGCCGTAGCCATCCACAACACATTGGGTTTTTGGATCGAATACCGGCTGGTTCAGCGGGTGGGCGGCCACGCCCACCAATTGCGATACGACACCCATGGGCAACTTCGTGTCGGCATCGAGAGTAATGACATAACAGACGCCAGAGGGTGCTACGGCAGGCTTGCCAGCAATCGGCAGAAAAGACGTATCTGCTGCACCACGCAACAAACGGTTAAACTCGTGCAGCTTGCCGCGCTTGCGCTCCCACCCCATCCACTTGCCTTCGCCGGGATTCCACAAGCGTTTACGGTGAAATACAAAGAATCGTTGTTCTCCATACTTGGCATTGAGCGCAGCCACACCGGTAACGGCTATATTTAACAGCCTATCATCGTCCGGCATCGTTTCCGAGCCCGCATCGCTCCAATCTGACAACAGGGCAAAGCGCACATGACCACCTGGATTGGACAGATAGCGGATCTCCATCTGATCGATTTGCTCCTTTATCCCGGACTCGCTGTTGAACATCGTAGGAACAACAACGAACGTGCTCATCATCTGAGGCACACTGTCTTTCAAATCTATCCGTGGCAAATGACTGAGATCGAAGCGCGGCAGATAACGCGGCGGAAGTCCCGAAATGATAAGCCTGTTCACCAGGCCAACGGCAATATCCGATGCGGGAAACACGCCGAACAACGCGAGCAGGAATAGCTGGAATCCGTTGAGCCCCGCAGCAAGACTTGCGTTCAAGGGAAATGCGAGCAACAACAGTGTCAATAGGCCGAGACTGCCCATATAAGCGAATCCCGCGTGGGTAATATAGCCGCGCAGGAATTGCTGCTTGAAGGAAGGTTTATAGTCGACTTCCTGTTCGAACGCGTACCGGCCGGCGCCGATCAAGTAGTATCCCGGTTCTTGTTGCCGTTTGACGGTATTAGGTTGCTTGCTGACGCGCTGGACCTTTTCGATCACCCGGCGAGCGATCTCCAGTTCCGAATGCGGCGAGCGCCTGGCGAGATCCTCGATCGCATGGCGATAACGGTCACGGGTCAGAAAATCCATCGCCTCGTAGCCGTCGTGAGCGAGCAGGCACTTGTTTATCAGGCTCGCGTCCTCGACAAACTGGGGCCATTCGAACGCGGAGATAGCGCGCATACTGATGATGATATTGCGTACCGTCTGGTTATCGGCGATCTGGTCGGCGTGTTCCCGATGGACGATCTCATCAAGGCTGACGCCTTGCTCGTTCAGCCAGTCATTCAGAAACTCGAGGGAGGGCGCGGCGCGCGAATGCGGGTCGTGCAAACGCTGCAGGATCTGGACTGCGTACGCTTGACGCAACGGAGGTGCAGGTAATACGCCCTCAGGAAGTGCTAACTCTGGCTTATCGATTTGAGCGACGACTTGTTCGATCCTATCGACGAACTCATCGGCCAGCCTACGGCCTGCTTGGGAACGCATGATGCGTACAGCCATGCGGCGAAGATTCTCGACCAACAAGACTCGCAAAGTACTCGGTATCGCCCAAAGTTCACCGATAGTAAGGGGCTCGACGTTTTGATAAGCCCTCACGAAATGCATCAGCAACTCAGGGGAAAAACGGCTGTCGGTATGAGCCACCAATGCCCAGGTAATACCGTAGATTCGGGGGAAGCCTGCAAGCACGCCTTCGGCCAGCTTGGGCAACTCCCGGTAAAACTTTTCGGGCAAGTCGACATGGATGTCGTTGACCTGCTCCTCGAGCACATGAAAATTATCCAGGAGCCATTCCGCCGCTGGCGTGATAGCGTGTTGCTCACGTACCTCCGTAGCGACGGCTTTATAAGCATCGGACAATACCCGGCAATTCTCGCGCACACGCGGAATCAGTTTTCGTCCTTCCAAACGGCTACTTACTTTTTGTGCTTGAGCCAAACTCGCAGCATGCTGTTCGAGCCGTTCAGTGCTGAACAACTCGAACCGGATGGGCCCCTCCTCACCACCCGGATGCTCGACTCTAACATGTCGCCTTCGTTCTCGCCGCTTCGCCATTGTTTGATTCTCCGAGTTCAAATAAAAATAAAAATTATGCGAGTCACTACCTATTAATAATTTCAGAACATCATGATCACCAACATTGACTCGCCAACGCCGAAACCCCCTCATATCACAGCCGTCGCGCTTTTCTTGTTCCGATCCAGCTTCCATAGGAATGATCAATGGATAAAAGATCAGAACAGCGGTTCGCAAATTTTGGACGGCCGGTCGGGATGCCTTATGTTTAACCTACAAACACCGCTAGTAAAGCGGCCTCTGTTACTCACATCAGGCGATCTGGCTTTTAGGAACTACTGAGCTTCCCGCTTCGCAGTGTAGTAGGTTTTACTTAAAGTAGTAGTCAGCTTGGGCCTCCACCCAGTTTATATTGTGGCTATTTACTCCAGAGTACATGGAAAATCAGATAAAAAACATTTTATAACTATCCGTTTTTAAAAATCATTTACCTTTGCATAAGTTATTATCCGATAGGAAAAAAAATAAAGCCTCCTATATCTTGTACCAGAAGGCCCTGCTTGATTACCCTTTTTGTTTACTCACATCGGAGATGAAACAACGCATATACGCCTTTGGATTCTGAAGGTGCAAACAGAACAGTATTACTTTGGGGCTAGATTATGCCCAATAAAACCAAGATCAGTAATATGACCAGCACCAGCCCAAGCCCTCCGCTAGGTCCATAGCCCCATTCCCGGCTATGCGGCCACGTTGGAAAGACTCCAACAAGCATCAGGATAAGAATTATCAGTAAGATTGTGCCAATTGACATGGTAGTGCTCCTGTCAGAGAAAAAACGTTATATTGAAAAGGATGCGGCCTTGGTTCCTGGGATTGCCCCCCCTCATGTAAGGTTATGGTGCATTAGCCCCAGGATACCCACGACGATCAAATAGACAGCCACAAAATAATTTAAAAACCTTGGTACCAGCAAAATTAATATGGGTATCACAAGTGCCAGTAAGGGTTCGATCGCGAAATTCATATTCATATTCATATTTATGGTGATCCTCTTTAAGG
>JBAQEN010000393.1:0-5369 GCA_049286765.1 Methylococcaceae bacterium | reverse complement strand
TGCGATGATCTTTTGTTTCTTTAACAGCTATCAATTATATTTATGATGCCCAATACGTTTTCTTTTCTAACCAAGCAAGCGGTAGATTCTGCGCTGTGTTACGCTTGTTGTGCCAGTTTCCGGAAGGAAAGCTTCTTATCCAGTATGAAATCAATCTTTGCCATATCTATTTTAATTAATACAGTTTCTAGAAAAGTTTTATGCTTTTTCTTTGTGCGTTTTATGATAAATTCCTGCGTTCTTTTTGATAAATAAGATTCCCATTTTGTTAAAAAACCGTTGCTTTCCGGCTTGTTTATACGGCGTTTTATTGTGGCTGTTGCCGTTTTCCGGTTACGCTAACGAATTTGCAGCGGAAGTGAGACAAGCCGAGATAACGTTGGAAGGCGACAGTTATGTGTTGTCCGCAGACATCTTGTATCAACTCAGTGACAAGGCCATGGAAGCGTTGCAAAACGGTGTTCCGTTATTTTGGGATCTGCAGGTAAAGGTGCAGCAGCAGCGCGATTTTCTCTGGAATAAGACGCTGGTTGATACAACGATTCGTTATCGGCTTCAATATCATGCTTTACTGAATATGTACCGGGTCAAAAATGAGGGCGACGGTGAAGTTTATAATTTTTCCACGCTGTCCGCGGCATTGGACTCGATGTCTGCAATCCGCGGTTTCCGTCTGATAGAGAAGACTGAGCTTGGCCCTGAAAAACAGTATCTGTGCGCTGTTAAAGTAAATTTTGATCGTGATGCCTTGCCATTGCCGTTGCGCCCGATTGCTTATATTGACCCGCAATGGTATTTATCCAGCGACTGGACACTATGGCCTTTGAAAAAATAAAACTCCCTATCAATTTATTTGGTTTAATCCTGTTCGGCTTGATTCTGCTATCGTTGCAGCTAATGAGTTCAGCAACGCAGGAATCATCAGAATTGAGCGCGATGTATTCATGGCTGCTGTTAGTCAATGCCCTGGGTTCTGTCGTGCTGCTGATTTTGGTCGGGGCCAATATCTATTCGTTGATTCAGCACACAAAAAGACGTGAGGCGGGTTCGCGATTAACCGCCCGGATGGTCTCGCTGTTCGTCGTATTGGCATTAGCGCCCGCTGTTATTGTGTTTTATTTTTCCATGCAGTTTTTACATCAGGGTATTGACAGCTGGTTTAATGTGGAAATAGACCGGGCCATGGAAGACGCTCTGGAACTCAGTCAAGCGTCGCTGGATCAGAGGATGCGCTGGCATTTGAAGCAAACGCAACAATTGGCCGAGAAATTGGAGGCATCGTCAGAAAATCTGGCGACATTGGAAATGGAAAATCTGCGTGAGCTTTCGGAAGCCTCCGAAATCGCGCTGTTCTCTCGTCAGGGCAGAATTATTGCTTCAAGCAGCAATAACCCCAGTGATATTTTGCCGAGTTTACCGGATGAGCATATTTGGTTGCAGTTGCGGCAGAATGGGGAATATGTTGCTTTGGCTCCGGTGCGCGATGATGAATTGATGATCAGGGTGATTGTCGCCGTTAAAGGACAAGAACAGCAATATTTGCAGGCGTTATATCCGGTACCGGTAAGAATTGCCGATTTAGCTGATTCGGTAGAATTTGCCTTTGTGCGCTATCAGGAAATGAATTATTTGAGGAATTCATTAAAGTTGAGTTTTTCCCTGGTGTTATCATTAGTGCTATTCATGAGTTTGCTGGCTGCGATATGGGTGGCTTTTATAAGTATCCGTAATATTATTGCACCGGTGAAGGAACTCGTTAAAGGGACACAGGCGGTAGCTTCCGGGCATTATGACCAGCTTGTGCCGGTTATCGCGCAGGATGATTTGGGGTTTCTGGTGGAGTCGTTTAATGAAATGACGCTGCGTATTGCTCGAGCCAGTGATGAGACCAGGCAGGCTGGTATTGAGGTGGAAAATCAACGTGCTTACCTGGAAACGATTCTGGCGAATTTAACCGCCGGGGTAATAAGTTTTGATGCGATTTATAAAATTCGCACGGCTAATCAAGCTGCTTACAGGATTTTTCATATTCATGTTAATCAGTTTATAGGGCGGACCCTCTTGGAACTTGTTCAGGACTATGCCGAGCTGGCGGATCCGCTAAAATCAATTCAGCGCTTATTGGAACAAGCGGATGATATTTGGCAGCAGCGGATTGCTTTCTTAGGCCCCAATGGTAGACAGGAATTGCTGTGCAGGGGAACTCCTTTGTTTTCACAGGAAGGGCAGCGCGTTGGCGCAGTAGTGGTTTTTGATGATGTGACCGATTTAATACAGGCCCAGAAGAATGCAGCCTGGGGCGAGGTAGCGCGAAGGCTGGCTCATGAGATCAAGAACCCGCTGACGCCCATTCAGTTATCGGCAGAAAGGTTGCAGCATAAATTGGCCGGTAAACTGGATCCGAATCACACGGCTATACTGCAACGCTCGACAAAAACCATTGTGCAACAGGTTGAAGCGATGAAGGAAATGGTGGATGATTTTTCGGAATACGCCAAGCCTTCAAAAAAACAGACTGTAGATATTGATTTGCCTGTACTGGTTCAGGAAGTGTTGGCGCTTTATACGCTAAAGTCAGAGGTAAAGTTTAAAGCGGATTATGAGACGGGTTTGCTGATGATTAATGGCGACCCGGTCAGCATTAGACAAGTGCTCCATAATCTGATAAAGAACGCACTGGAAGCGATAGACGCCAAAGGGTTGATAGAAATAAATCTGCATAGGGTCCGGAAAAATAACTCTGATTTTATAGAGATAGCGCTTTATGATGACGGGCCAGGCATCAATGATGAGCAAATTGAAAAGATTTTTGAACCCTATGTGACAACCAAAGCGAAAGGTACGGGTCTGGGATTGGCGATCGTGAAAAAAATTATTGAAGAGCATGGCGGTGCAATCTGGGTCGACACCAGTCGAAAGGTGGGGGCGGGTTTTATAATCCGGCTCCCGGCATGTAACTCTGAACATCTGTAAATTATTATGAATGCAAACACACCGCGTATTTTGGTCGTAGACGATGAGCCGGATATTCGCAGATTGGTCTGCGAAATTCTCGAAGATGAGGGTTATCAAGTTGCTATGGCGGAAAATGCAAGTGCTGCCCGGGAATTAAAACAGTCCCAGCAACCTGATCTCATTTTGCTCGATATCTGGATGCCGGACACTGATGGCATTACCTTATTAAAAGAATGGGTTGCTGAAGATTTCATGCTCTGCCCGGTAGTCATGATGTCAGGACATGGCTCAGTCGAATCGGCTGTTGAAGCCACCCGGCTGGGCGCCTATGATTTTCTTGAGAAACCCTTGTCACTGGCAAAATTATTATTGATTGTTGAAAGGGCATTGGAAGCGGGTAATCTGCAAATAGAAAATGCCGGGCTCAGAAAGCAACTGGTTGTTGATATTGAACCGGTCGGCAAGAGCGCTACCGTTGCCAGAATCAAGGATCAATTAAAGCGTTTGGCTCAACATGATACACGGGTTTTGTTCACCGGTGAGGCCGGCGTCGGTAAGGAACTGTATGCGCGTTATCTGCATAACAACAGTGCGCATCGGGATGGACCATTTGTCGATGTGGCGGTAGGCAGTATATCGCCGGAAAATTCGGCGGTAGAATTTTTTGGAAAAGAAAGCCCAGGTAAGATTTACTCCGGTTTGCTAGAGCGGGCGCATAAAGGGACATTATTTTTGAGTGAAATAGGCGGTATGGACAAGGAAACCCAGTTGCGGCTGCTTAGTGCTCTGGAATCAAGTTCTTTTTTACGCGTAGGCGGAAGTGAGGCTGTGCGAGTTGATGTCAGAGTGGTGGCGTCAACTCGAATTCCGATGGATGAAGAGGTTAAGTCCGGGCGGTTCAGGCAGGATCTGTATTATCTGCTGAATGAGGTTACGCTCGATATTCCGCCCCTTCGCGAGCATAGTGAGGATGTGCCGGGGCTGTTAAGCTTTTATGTCGATTATTTTGTCAGTCAGGATAAATTGGCTTTTCGGAAGTTTTCCATGGCAGCGCAAAATTTTTTAAGGAATTACAGTTGGCGCGGCAATGTGCGGGAATTAAAAAATCTGGTGCAGCGTCTTATGATTCTCGGTGTCGGCGAAGATATAGAAATGGATGAAGTGAAGTCGGCGCTTGGATCGGTTGGTAGTGATGTGCTGATTTCGTCATCGGTGCCTGATTTCTTTAATCTGCCGTTAAAAGAGGCGAGGGATCATTTTGAAAAAGCCTATCTGGAATATCATTTTGAGCGTACAGGCGGAAGCGTTGCAAAATTATCAGCCGCAGTGGGCATGGAAAGAACGCATCTTTACCGGAAATTACATTCATTGAATATCAAATTATAACGCAAGCGAAAGGTTCAAATCGCTAGAATTATACTGTGTTAGTTTTTACATTGTACAGAGATCAAAATAAACATTGAAAAAAATGATAATGTTTAGTAGAATTCTCGCTCTTTTATTGAGCCTTTAATAGCAAGACTTAAGTAACGATGAAAACATTTAGTGCAAAACCAGCAGAAGTTAAGCGCGATTGGTACGTTGTTAATGCAGAAGGCAAGACGCTTGGGCGTTTGGCTTCTGAGATTGCGCGTCGACTTCGCGGTAAACACAAACCAGAATATACACCGCACGTTGATACCGGTGATTACATTATTGTAGTAAATGCAGAGAAAATAGGCGTTACAGGCAATAAAGAAAAAGATAAGCTGTATCAGCATCACACAGGCTATATCGGAAATTTAAAAACCGTAAACCTGGGTAAATTAAGAAAAACGTTCCCTGATCGTATCCTCAGTACAGCAGTTAAAGGGATGTTACCTAACAATCCACTGGGGCGTGCAATGTTCAAGAAATTGAAGGTTTATGCAGGTCCTGAACACGATCATCAGGCTCAACAGCCTAAAGATTTAGCATTATAAGCGGGTAGGCCATGGCAGTAGCTCAGTATTATGGAACAGGTCGTCGTAAAAGTGCAGTCGCACGCGTTTACGCAACAAAAGGCACTGGAAAAATCACCATTAACACAAAAACTATCGAAGATTATTTTGGTCGTAAAACTGACCAGATGGTATCTCGTCAACCGTTACAATGTATTGATATGGAAAGCAATTTCGATATCAATGTGATTGTTAAGGGGGGTGGTCCTTCAGGTCAGGCGGGCGCTATTCGTCACGGACTGACCCGTGCATTGATGGAATATGACGAAGCTTTGCGACCAGCTCTTAGAAAAGCCGGTTTTGTTACTCGCGACTCACGTATTGTAGAGCGTAAAAAAGTTGGCTTACATAAAGCCAGAAAACGTCCACAATACTCAAAACGTTAATCGACTACTTCCATGCAGTAACTCACGTTACTCATGCGAAAATCAAAGG